>JBOGOY010000068.1:0-10270 GCA_050748185.1 Pyrinomonadaceae bacterium | reverse complement strand
GCGCCACCCATCATCGTCCTGCTCGCCACGCGCACCAGTTGGCAGATGACCTTCGTCATCACCGGCGCGCTCGGCTTCCTGTGGCTCGGCCTATGGCTGCTGTTCTACCAGACGCCCGACCGGCATAAGTGGCTGACGGAGGAAGAGCGTCGCCTGATCCGCGAAGGCCAGAGCGCGGAGCCGGGCACGACCGCGGAACAGAACTCGACCGCCACCGCCTCGGTCGAAGACGTTGGCGCTCAGATCGTTTATCCGGCCGCGCCGGAACGCGCGCCCCGCTGGGCCGAGTTGTTAAAGTACAAACAAGTCTGGGCGATCGTGCTGGCGCGCTTCCTGACCGATCCCGTCTGGTGGCTTTACATCACTTGGCTGCCGCTGTTTCTCAATCGCGTTCACGGCTACGACTTGAAGCAGATCGGCTATTTCGCGTGGGTGCCTTTCGTCGCGGCCGACGCCGGCAGCCTGCTCGGCGGGTGGATGTCGGGCCACCTCATCAAACGCGGGTGGCCGGTCGATCGGGCGCGCAAAGCCGTGATTTTGTTCGCCGCGCTGCTGATGCCCGCCGGCATCCTCGCGGCCTATGCGGCCAACCCGCTCACCGCGCTCGCGCTGATCGGCGTCGTGCTCTTCGGATTTCAAATCTGGATTAACAACGTGCAGACGCTGCCGAGCGACTTCTTCCCAGACCGGGCCGTAGCTTCGGTCGCGGGCCTCGGCGGAGCCGGGGCGGGCGTCGGCGCGATGCTCTTCACGTTGCTGACCGGGCGCGTCGTGGACGCCTTCGGCTACACGCCGATCCTCGTCACGGCCGGCCTGCTCGCGCCCGTCGGCACGCTGGTCCTGTTCACCCTCGCGGGGCCGATCAAACGCATCGCCCTCAGCCCGAGTAACGTCACTGGTCCCTCAGTTCACTAAAGGAGCTTTCATGTCAATCAACTTCGATCTCACAGGCAAGACGGCGCTCGTCTCCGGGGCGTCGTCAGGCATCGGCCATGCGACGGCACTCGCGCTGGCCGCTCGGGGAGCGCGCGTCGTCATCGGCTACCACCGCAACGAGGCGGGGGCCGAAGACGCCCGCCGCCGCATCACCGAGGCGGGCGGGCAGGCCATCGCCGTCCAAGCCGACGTGCGCGAGGCGGCGGGCGTCCGCGCGCTCGTCTCGCGCGCCACCGAGCAATTCGGGCCGGTCGATGTGCTCGTCAACAACGCCGGCTCGCTCGTCGAGCGCCTGCGTCTGTTGGAGTTAACCGAAGAGCGCTGGGACGAGGTCTTCGATCTCAACGTCAAGAGCGCGTTCCTGCTGTCGCAGTCCGTCGCCGCCTCGATGATCGAGCGGAAGGCGGGCGCGATCGTCAACGTCTCTTCGGTGGCGGGACGCAACGGCGGCGCGCTCGGTTCGATCCATTATTCGGCGGCGAAGGGCGCGATGATCACGTTGACGAAGGGGCTGGCGAAAGAGTTGGCCCCCCACGGCGTCCGCGTCAACGCCGTCTCGCCCGGCGTCATCGACACGCCGTTCCACGAAACCTTTTCGACGCCCGAGGCGATGCGTAACTTCGTCCAAATGATCCCGCTCGGGCGCGTCGGCACGCCCGCCGAAGTGGCGAGCGTCGTCGTCTTCTTCGCGGCGGAAGCGTCCTCGTACCTCTGCGGCGAAACCATCGAGATCAACGGCGGCATGTTGATGCTGTAAGCCACACCGGCCCGCGCCGGGAAGCCGCGCGTCAAAGCTGTTAACGTTCACACACTTGTTGCTTCCCCGTCGCGGCCAAACACGCAGCGGCACTACTACCGGCGACCGTCAATGGTCAACTTGAGTATATTGTTGAGGAGACAATCATGAAGAACCATGCCACACGGAACAGACAAGGCGGAGCTTTCAGGTGTTCCCGCGCGCTCGGCGGCGCGGCCCTCCTCGTCGCGGCGTCGATCCTGCTGACCGCCGCCCCGTCCGGGGCGTGGGCGCAGAGCTTCAAGGCGACGCTCGTCGGCGAGATCACGGACCAGAACGGCGCGGCGCTCCCCGGCGCGACCGTGACGATCACGCAGCAGGGGACCAATCAGACGCAGACCGCGACGACCACCGAGGACGGCGGCTACACTATCCCGCAACTCACGCCCGGCCGCTACACGCTGCGCGCCGAGGCGACGGGCTTTAAGGCCGCCGTGCAGGAGGGGCTCGTGCTGGAAACGAGCCAGACGCAGCGCGTCAACCTGACGCTTGAGCCCGGCGGCGCGAACGAGCAGATCAACGTCACCGCCGAGACCCCCGTCGTCAACACCGACACGTCAGGCAAAGGCGAAGTGATTACGGCGCGGCAGGTGCAAGACCTGCCCCTTAACGGCCGCAACTTCACCGATCTCGCGCTGCTCACGCCCGGCGTCTACCGCCGCCCTTCCGAGGACGATCAGGGCGAGGGGCTCGCCACGGCCGGCACGCGCACCGACGCCTCGAACTTCATCCTCGACGGCATCAACAACCGCTCTGACCGCAATGCCAACGTCGGCGTCAGCACCTCTGTGGATTCGATCCGCGAGTTCAAGGTCGAAACCTCGACCTACTCGGCCGAACAGGGGCGCACCGCCGGCGCGCAGGTCAACGTCGTCTCCAAATCGGGGACCAACGAGTTCAACGGGTCGCTGTTTGAATACTTCCGTAACGACATCTTCGACGCGCGCAACCCTTTCGACCCGCCCGGTTTTCCAAAGAAACTGCGGCGTAATCAGTTCGGCGGAGCCGTCGGCGGCCCGCTGCCGTTCTTTAACTTCGGCGAGGGCGGTCCCACCTTCACTTCGGGGCGGGACCGGATGTTTTTCTTCGTCTCTTACGAGGGCACGCGCGAACGTCGTTCGCAACCGACGTTTAATACTGCTCCTAACGCGGCGTGGCTGCGGGGCGACTTCCGCAACGTGCGTGGGGCCGGCGTGGACGGCATCCCCTGCCCGGCGGGCGATCCGGGCACCGGCAACAGTTCGCCCTGCCGCGACGACACCAACCGCGTTCTGCAACCCGTCTTCAACGCGCAGGGCGTGCTGACGGGGCGGCGCGAGTTTGCCGTGCCGAACGTGATCCCGGAGGCGTTGTTCAACTCCGTGTCGCGGCAGATCCTGCCGTTCCTTCCGGCGGCGAATGTGCCCGGCGTGGGACTCGACATCTATAACGCGACCGGCGTCAACCGCCCCGACCGCGATCAGTATCTCTTCAAAGTCGATCGGCGCATCGGCGAGAGCAACAACTTCTACGTGCGTTACGCCCGGCAGTCGAACAACGGCTTCGTCGTCTTCCCATCGGCGCGCAACTTCTACCCCGGCTTCGGGCGCGACACGCGCAGCCGCAACGACTCGGTGGCGTTGAGCGACACGCACGTCTTCTCGCCGCGCGTGATCAACGAGGCGCGCTTCGGCTTTTTCAATCAGGACACGCAGAACCTCGGCGAGAACCGCGACGTGGACTACGTGGCGCAGTTCGGCATCCCCGGCCTGTTGCCGGGCGAGGAGTTGCAGGGCTTCCCGGCGATCCGCATCGACGGCTTCTCGGAGTTCGGCGACCGGCCCAACGATCCCTTCAGCTACAAGTTGCGGACCTACCAGTTCTTCGACACCGTCTCCGTCGTCCGAGGCAATCAGAACATTAAAATCGGCGTGGACATCATCCGCTCGAACTTCGTCGAGAACGACGTGCGGAATGTGCGCGGCGACTTCCGCTTCCGTGGGCGCAACACCATTCCGACCAACGCCGCCGGCACGGGCAGCGGCAACGCTTCGAGCGGCTTCCGCTCGTTCGCGGATTTTCTGCTCGGCCTGCCCGATTCGACGCAGCGGCAGATCGGCGCGCTCCCGGCGGACCTGACCGGCACGCAGTACGCCTTCTTCGTGCAGGACGACTGGCGCATCCACCCGAGGCTGACACTGAATCTCGGCCTGCGCTACGAATACCAGACCGCGCTCACGGAAGCGACCGGCCGGCTTGCCAACTTCATCCCCGAACTCGGTACGGTCGTGCTGGCGGGCGATTCAAGCTTCCCCGAAAATCTGGTCGAGGCTGACAAGAACAACTTCGGCCCGCGCGTCGGCTTCGCGCTCAGGCCCTTCGGCGACGATAAGACCGTAATTCGCGGCGGCGCAGGGATCTACTACTCACTCGAAACTTTCAATCCGATCCGCCAGCAACTCGCCGTGCAGGCCCCATTCCTGATCCGCGAGACTTATAACCGCAACGTCGCGCAGCGTATCCTCTCATTCCAGAATCCGTTCCCGCAGGGGACCGGGGCGGGGGGGACCAACCCGCGCGGCCTCGGGGTCGATTACGAACAGCCGGAGGTTTATCAATACAACCTGACGCTCGAACGAGAGATCGCCCGCGACCTCGCCTTCGAGATCGGCTACGTCGGATCGCAAGGGCGGCATCTGGGTTTACGCTACAACCTGAACGCACCCGTCCCGACCGGCGCGCTCAACTCGACGGGCGCGCCCGTCACCCTGCGCCGCTTCCCGCAGTTCAGCGACATTCAGTTTCAAGATCAGTTCGGCAATTCCAGCTACAACGCGCTGCAAACGTCCCTGCGCCGCCGCAACACGAACGGCCTGACTTTACTTTTGTCCTACACCTTCTCGCGCTCGATCGACACCGGCTCTTCGACCAACAACTCGACGCTCGGCAGCCAAGAGTTCCCACAGGACGTGCGCGACATCCTGCGGACACAGCGCGGCCTCTCCGACTTTCACCGGAAGCACCAGTTCAGCGGCTCGTTCAACTACGAGTTGCCGTTCGGCCGCGGCCGGCGCTTCTTCGGCGACGCCACGGGCCTCGCCCAGACGCTGCTCGGAGGGATCCAACTTAACGGCAACATCTCGCTATTGTCGGGCCGCCCCTTCACGCCGCAGTTCAGCGCGGCCGATGTCGCGCAACAGCGGCCGGACATCGTCGGCGATCCGTATGCGAACATCCCGGCCGGGCTGCGGTTCAACCCGGCGGCGTTTCGCCGCCCCGCGGCCAGCGCCGCCGATCCCAATCTCTTCGGCAACGCCGGCCGCAACATCCTGATCGGCCCGAGCTTCGAGACGGTCGATCTCTCGCTCTTGAAAAACTTCCAATTGCGCGAAGACGTGCGCCTTCAGTTCCGGGTCGAGATGTTCAACGCCTTGAACCACCCGAACTATCAGGTGCCGATCTTCCAACTCGACAACTCGAACGTCGGCCGCGTGGTGGCGACCGCCAGCGAGGCGCGCGAGTTCCAGTTCGCGTTGAAGCTGCTGTTCTAATCGAGTAGCTATGCTAATCGAGTAGCACTGTAGGGGCAGGGCTCGTCCCTGCCCGTATCGCGCGGCAGCGCGATCAACCGTTCGGGGCCTCGTTCAGTGTTGAGTTAAACGCTACCAGTGAGCGGCCTGCCGGCCGCTCTGCGGGCAGGGACGAGCCCTGCCCCTACAACTTCATTCGGCCTTTGTTAATCTACAAATCCATGATGGTCACGAACCGACAACTCGGCCCACTCTCGAAATTCTTCGCGGCGCTTGGCTGCGTGCTGCTCTTTCAAGTCAAGGCGCTGACGCAGGACGCGCGCGAAGCCCTCGGCCCGAAGGACGCGCCCGCGAATGCCGCGTGGGCCACACAGCCGCACCCGCTATCGCGCGTGATGGAGACGGCTAACTCGCGCCTGCGCCCCGAACTGTTGGGCCAGCACCCGCGCGTCTTTCTGACGGAAATCGACCTCGCCAAACTCAGAGAGCGGGCGCGCACGACGCACCGCGAGTTATGGCAGGAGACGCTCGCCAACTTGCGCGCCTTCAGACGCCCGCCGCCGCCCGCGCCCGCGCAGGAGCGCCGCGTGCAGAACGACGTGGGGATGGCGATTGCCGAGGCCGCGCTGGCCTACAAGATCGAGGGCGATCCGAAGTACCTCGCCGCCGCGCGGCGCGAGATGGAGGCCGCCGTCTCTTACGACGTGTGGGGCTACGCCTACAACAAGCCGAACGTCGATCTCGCCGCCGGCCACCTGCTCTACGGCCTCGGCTGGGGCTACGATCTGCTGTATCACGATCTCACCGCGCAGGAGCGTGCCCGCTATCGCGACAAACTGATTCGTCACGGCAACCTGCTCGCCGACTTCTACCGGCCGAAGCCGGGCCGCACTTACGCTTACAGCCAGAACCACGTCTTCATCCCGATGGCGGGCCTCGCGGTCGCGGCCTACGCGATCTACGACGAGGCGGCGGACGCCCCGCGCTGGGCCGCGCTCGCGCGCGCCATCTACGGGCGCGTCCTCGACACCTACTCGAAGGACGGCTATTACTACGAGGGCATCGAATACTGGGTCTTTTCGACGCCGTGGATCGTCCACTTCCTCGACGCGCACGCGCACGCGACCGGCGAAGACTTATGGGACCAGCCGGGCCTCCGCCGGACGCACAAGTACGTCGCCCACTCGCTGCTGCCGGGCGGCCAGTACGTCTTCGACTTCGGCGACATCTTCGAGGGGCCGCGAACGCGCGCGCGGCAGGGCGCGGAGTATCAACGTTCGCACCCCGGCGGGCGCTTTCACACCAACTACAACATCCTCTACCGCGTCGCCTCGCGCTTCCGCGACCCAGAGGCGCAGGGCGTCGCGCGTTGGATGCGTGAGTCGAAACACGTCAACTTTGAAGACTACTGGTCGCTCATCTGGTACGACCCGGCGGTAGCGGCGAAGCCGATTGACGAACAGCAGACTTTCCATTACTTCGAGGATCACGGCGTCGTCTTCTGGCGCAGCGACTGGTCCCCACAGGCCACCGCGTTCGCCTTCAAATCCGGCCCGCCCGAAGGCCACGCGACCGCCGGGCACGTGAAAGCGTTTCCCGACTGGCACCTCTCTTCGGGCCACGCGCACCCGGACGCCAACTCGTTCATCATCCACGCGCGGGGCCAATACCTGACCGGCGACACCGGCTATGCCGGCTTGCCGATGACCGAGCAGCACAACACCGTGCTGATTGACGGGCGCGGGCAGGCGCGCGAGGGGCGCGGGCACGACGTATTCGCCGGCATCCCTTACGACAGACTGAATAACATCCGCATCGCCGAAGTGCGGCTCGGCAAAGACTTCGCTTACGTGCGCGGCGACGCGGCGGCGGCCTACGAGCCCGAGTTGGGTGTCACGCGCTTCGATCGCCACTTCGTTTACAGCGGCGGCGGCTTCGTCTTGATCGATGAACTGGAAACCGCCCGCCCGCGCACGTTCACGAATCTGCTTCACTCCGACTCGACGATTGCGCCGGCAGTCTCGATGCCGGCGGCGATCACGGGCGGCGTGGCGGCGCGGCGTTTTCACTTCGATGTGGGCGGCGCGCGCCTCGTCGCCGATCTCGTAGCGCCGGCGGAAGTGCGGGCCGTGGTCGAGCCGAACGTCGTCACCGCGCCCGGCAAGCCCGGCTCGGTGGACAAGGGCGAGCGGCAGGAGCGCGGCGTGCGCCTCGCCGTCTCGACCACCGCGCCGGCGACGCGCGCGCGTTTCGTGACGCTGCTCAGGGTTGAAGACCCCTCTCCAACGCAGACTAACGCGCGGCGTTGACGCGGGCGTCGTCGTTTGGTCCACCTACTTACGTATGGCCGAATTAAAAATTAAATCAAAGTCGGAGTGCCGCTGGGATTGCGTCAGTCTCGGCGAGGTGATGCTGCGCTTGGACCCCGGAGACGAGCGCGTGCACACGGCGCGCAGTTTCCGCGTCTGGGAAGGCGGCGGCGAGTACAACGTCGCGCGCGGGTTAAGGCGTTGCTTCGGCCAGCGCGCGGCGATCGTCACGGCGCTGGCCGATAACCCCGTCGGGCGTCTGGTCGAAGACTTGATGTTGCAGGGCGGCGTCGATCTCTCGCACCTGCGTTGGGCGAAGTATGACGGCGTGGGGCGCGAGACGAGGAACGGCTTGAATTTTACCGAGCGGGGCTTCGGCGTGCGTGCCGCGCTCGGCTGCTCGGACCGCGGGCACACCGCCGTCTCCCAACTCCGCCCCGGCGACATCGACTGGAACGAAATTTTCGGGCGCGAGGGCGCGCGTTGGTTCCACACCGGCGGCATCTTCGCGGCGCTGTCCGAAACGACGCCGGCCGTCGCGCGCGAAGCGATGGCATCAGCGCGCCGGCACGGTACGATCGTTTCTTATGACCTCAACTACCGCGAGTCTCTGTGGAAGTCGATCGGCGGCCGTGAACGTGCGCGGGCGGTGAACCGTGAACTTGCGCCGTTCGTGGACGTGATGCTCGGCAACGAAGAGGACTTCACCGCGGCGCTCGGCTTCGAGGTCGAGGGATTAGACGAGCACCACTCGAAACTGGACCCCGCGAATTTCCGCCGGATGATCGAGCAGGCCGTCGCGGAGTTCCCGAACTTACAGTTGGTCGCCACCACGCTGCGCCACGCGAAGACGGCGACGAGCAACGATTGGGGCGCGGTCTGCTGCGTCGATGGCGAACTGTATCAAGCGCCGGCGCGCGAGAATCTGGAAATCTACGACCGCGTGGGCGGAGGCGACTCGTTCGCGTCGGGGCTGATCTATGGATTGCTGGCAGGGCTCGGCCCGCAGTGGGCGGTCGAGTGCGGGGCGGCGCACGGTGCGCTGGCGATGACGACGCCGGGCGACACGACCACCGCGACACTGGCCGAAGTCGAGCGGGTGATGCGCGGGGGCGGGGCGCGGGTCGCACGTTGAGCCGGGCGGCGGAGTGAATGTCGATGAAGAAACAGGAAGTGTTGCGGCGGATCGCGGAACTTGGTCTGATCCCGGTGGTGCGCGCCGCGTCGGGCGAGGAGGCCATCGCCGTCGCCGACGCGATCCGCGCGGGCGGCGTCTCGATCCTTGAGATCACGTTGACGGTGCCGGGCGCGGTGCGGGTGATCGAGCAGGTGGCGGATCGCTACGGCGACGAGGTGCTGGTCGGGGCGGGCACGGTCCTCGACGCCGAGACGGCACGGGCGGTGATTCTCGCCGGGGCGCGCTTCGTCGTCAGCCCATCGCTCGACGTGGGGACCATCGAACTGTGCCACCGCTACGGGGTGGCGGTCTGCCCCGGCGCGCTGACGCCGACCGAAGTCGTGACGGCGTGGCAGGCCGGGGCCGACGCGGTCAAAATTTTTCCGTGCGGCGCGTTGGGCGGCGCGAGTTACCTCCGGGCGCTCAAAGCGCCGCTGCCGCAAATCGACCTGATCCCGACGGGCGGCGTGTCGCTTCAGACGGCGGGCGACTTGATCCGCGCCGGGGCGCTGGCCGTCGGCGTCGGCTCTGATCTGGTGGACACGGAAGCGATCCGCTCAGGGCATCCGGGAAAGGTGACGGAGGCGGCGCGGGCCTACGTCAATGTGATCCGCGAGGCGCGCGGACTCGGCCGCTGACGCGAAGGGAAGAGCCTTGAGCAGTGACAGGTGAGCGGTGACAGGTGACACGGGCAGAGCATGAACAAGTGACGGGTGATAAGTGACGGGATGAAAGTAACTTGCTTCCTGTCACCTATCACCTGTCACCCATCACTTGTCACTATTTTGACCTGTCCTAATTCTGCGGTTTGACGCTACTCATCACTTGCCGATAGACGACGTACATATCGGAGAGTCGGTCGGCCGAGGCCGGGTCGCTGCGCGCGAGCAAGGTGATGATCTCGTCGCGCTGTGCGAGGAGCGGCCCGAGGCTTTCGCGCTGTGGGGGCGTAAGCGCCGAATCGGCCTCGTCAGTCTGATTACGCAGCGAGGTGAAGAAATCGCTCGCCGTCTGGCGCGCCGGCTCGTACTCGCCCCGGCGCGCGTCGATGACGGCGGCGGACAAGGCGTTCTGCATCTGGCTCAGGCGCAACTCGCGCTGCGCCGCGTCGCGCTGCCCGGCATTCTCGCGCGCCCTGAGCCACATCGGGACAAAGCCGATCAGGAAAACGGCGAGGGCGATGCCGAGGTAGATGCCGACGCGGCGGGCCGCGCCCGAAGACCTACCGACAACCGGCTGCCCCAAGTCAGACTCTTCCCGCGTCGATCCTCTTGCTTCGCTCATAGTAACTCCTTAGCTTTGGTGTCGTAGTTTGTCAGCATCTGCCCCCTCCCTCTTCGGCTCATCGCGAGAAGTTGTCGAAAGTGTAGATTTCGTGGCTTCAGCCGGGCGGAGCGAGACAGATTGTTGTCCTGCCACCGGTCAATTGCAACTCAGAACTGCGACTTGATGAACGCTTCCCACCGCCGGCGGCTGATCGGCGGCCGACGCCTTTCAGTCTGAACTTGAAACTCTGCCACGCAGAGTTGTCCGGCAATTCGAT
>JBOGOY010000067.1:0-10400 GCA_050748185.1 Pyrinomonadaceae bacterium | reverse complement strand
CACGGGGCTGATTGTTCTCGGCGTGATTGCGACCGGCATCGGCATCTACATCCGGGCCTACGGCAATCCATTCGCGAACACGCAACAAGTCGTCGCCGCTCCGGCCGGGGCGCGTTTCCTCTCGTTCGAGGGCGACGTGCGCGTCGTCCGCGCGCAGACGCGCGAGAACCTGCTGGCCCGCAGCAACACCCAACTCTATCCCGGCGACATCGTGCAGACGCAGGGAGACGGCCGCGCGCGCATCCAACTCGCCGACGACTCGACGCTCATCGTCAGGCCCAACAGCGTCGTCACCATCCGCGACAACCAGAGTTTCGAGGGCAGCAATAAGACCAACGTTCGTGTCGCCATCGCGCGCGGCCAGATTAACGTCCGCACCGAGCAGTTGCCCGCAGAGGCAAGCAACATCGTCGAGACGCCGCTGACCCGCAACAACCTGACCTCGCAGACCGGCGCGAGCTTCGGCGTGCGCGACGACAACACCGAAGACATCCGCGTCTCGACCGGCGCGGTTGACACCTCGACGCGCGGCGGCGAGAAGACGACCGTCCGCGCCGGCGAATACGTCGCCTTGAATCAGCAAGGTAACGTCCGCAACCGCGAGCGTCTGCTCGAAGTGCCGGGGCCGCAGTCGCCGCGTGACCTTGAACGCATCGCAGCCGGCGTCGCCGGCCGCGCCGAAGGGACCAACGTCCTGCTCCGTTGGCGGCGGCCCGCCTCGGGCGCGCCCGGCCACTACCGCGTCGAGGTGGCGACCTCGCCTTTCTTCGTCGCCGCCGGTAAAGTGATCGAGCGGGACCAACTGGGCTCGACCGAGTTCAACGTCAACGACCTGCGGCCCGGCGCTTACTACTGGCGCGTGCGAGCCGTCGCCGCGTCCGGCCAGATCAGCGACTGGAGCGAGCCGCAGAAGTTCACCGTCGAGTCGGCGGGCGGCGCGGGCGGCGAGCAACTCTTTGTCTCCGACGTGACGTTCGAATTAATCGGCGGCCAGATCTACCTCGCGCGCGGGCTGACGCAGGCCGGCAACACCGTCCGCATCAACGGCCGCGAGGCTATCGCGGGCGGCGACGGCGCGTTCCAACTCCAAATCTCCGTGCCCGGCAACGAGCGCGAAGTGACGGTCGAGGTGGCCGACTCGCAGGGCGGTCGCCGCAGCGCGCGCGCCCCCCTCACGCCACATGGGGGACGATAAATTAAGAGTGACAGGTGACGGGTGACAGGTAAAAACAGGTTCCATCCCGTCACCTGTCACCCGTCACTTGTCACCCTTTTCTTATGCTTCACGTCATCCTTTTACACACGCCGGGCGAGACGGCCGCGCCGGAACTGCTCGACGCGCTGCGGGAAGCCGGCGTGAGCGCGGCCGTGGCCTCGACGGCCCCGAGTGGAGGCGTGCGGGCTGGCATCGACCTGCCGGCGGATGACGGGGTGGGACGACAGCCGCCCGCGGCGATCATTTGTCAGATTGGCGACGGGGTTAGCCTCTCGGAACTCCACGAACCGCTGCAACGGATGGCGGAAATTTGGCCCGTGGCACCCGTGATCGCCTGCCTCCGAACGACGATGCCTGACGGCGACATCGCTCACCCTCTCGACGAACAAGCGCTGCTCCGCATCGGTTTTCATGCCGTGGCGAATGATGCGGCCCAACTCCCCGCCCTGCTGCGCGACATCGAGGTCCACCACGACGCGCGCCCCACGGGAGAGACGACTCAGGCGCTGGTCGAACGAGTCGCTCCAGCCACTGCTCCCCCGTTGCCCACGCGGGTCGACGTTTCGCATCTGCGCGCCGCCTTCGAATTGGCCGCGGCCCTCCACTTCGTCTCGGATCAGCAGGGCGCGGCGCAGGCGGCGCTGGTGGGACTGGCCCCCCTCGTGCGCGCCGACCGCTGGGTTCTGTACCTCGTCGACGAGCGTGGCGGGGCACAACCGGACGGGGCCAGCTTCGACCCATTAGCCGCGCGCGGCAGTCTGCGGACGGGCTCTTCTCCGGCCCTCGCCGCGGACGACTGGCGGCGCGCGCTGACCGGCGACGCGCTTCTCTCGCTCGCAGGCGCCGAGTCGGCAGCCGCGCGCGCTGCGCTCACGCGAATCGAGACTGTCTGCCGGGAGGAAGGCGGTCAACACGTGTTGGCGGTTCCGCTGGTGTGCGGCGAGCGCGTGCTCGGTGTCGTCGAAGCCGCGCGCGGCGCGGGCGACGGGGAAGCGAGTTTTTCTCCGTTCGACGCCGAATTCCTCTCGGCCCTCGCCGGCACCATCGCCGCCGCGCTCGCCAACTCGGCCCGCATCGCCGAGGCCGAGCGGTTGTCGCTCACCGACGATCTGACGAAGCTGCACAACGCGCGTTTCCTGCGTCAATACCTGACCGCTGAAATCAAGCGCGCCCGCCGCTACAACACGACCGTTTCGGCCCTTTTCATCGACCTCGACAATTTCAAAGCGATTAATGACCGCCACGGCCATCTCGTCGGCTCGCACGTGCTGATGGAGATGGCGACGGTCATCCTCACCGGCGTGCGTGATACGGACATCGTGGCGCGCTACGGCGGCGACGAGTTCGTCGTCATTCTGCCCGAAACCGGATCGGGGATGGCCGGTCGCGTCGCCGAGCGCGTCCGCGAGAAGATCGCCGTCCACGCCTTCACCGGCGGACGCGCACTGCGCCTCAAACTCACGGCCAGTTTTGGCGTCGCCTCCTTTCCCCGCCACTCCCAATCCCCGCAGCAACTCCTCGCGGACGCCGACGCCGCAATGTACGAAGCCAAAGCCGCGCGAAAAA
Source organism: Pyrinomonadaceae bacterium (assembly GCA_050748185.1). GTDB lineage: Bacteria > Acidobacteriota > Blastocatellia > Pyrinomonadales > Pyrinomonadaceae > JACCRA01. The sequence goes on along the minus strand of JBOGOY010000067.1, from coordinate 7,618 downwards.
ACTGCGTCCGTTCGGCGGGCGAGCACGGCCCGGCACAGCCTGCGGCGTGAAATTTGCTCTCCTCCCTGCCGGCCAGCCAGTTACCGCCGGAAAAGAATCAAAAAAGAATCTTTCAACACTGTTTCCGCGCCTGCCGGCTTTAGATTTACATGTTTTTCGTTGTATCTTCTTTAGTTCGCAAGGCGTCAGGGATTGAGAGCCTTGATGATGTGTACCGCCTTCCCCCGAATCTGTGCTGATGGCCTCTCAAAATTCCGACACGCCGCGCCGGAAAACGCCCGGTTGCCGTTTCGGCGCTGCTGTTAAAACGCATCCGACAAAGAACCCGATTCAACCCGGACAGGAAATAAATGGCCTTCAAATCACTCTTCAGTCTGTTTTCGAGCGACCTCGCGATCGATCTCGGCACGGCCAACACGCTCGTCTACGCCAAGGGCCGTGGCATCGTCGTCTCCGAACCATCCATCGTCGCCATTAACAAAGTCACTAACCAGCCCGAGGCGGTCGGCAAAGAGGCCAAGGAGATGCTCGGCCGCACGCCCGGCAACATCGTCGCCATCCGCCCAATGAAAGACGGTGTGATCGCCAACTTCGAGGTCACTGAGCGGATGCTCCAGCACTTCATCCGCAAGGCGCACAACGGCAAGTCGTGGGTCTCACCCCGCGTCGTCATCGGCATTCCTTCGGAGATCACGCAGGTCGAGCGCCGCGCCGTCGAAGACTCGGCCTACCGCGCGAAGGCTTCCGAGGTCTATCTCGTCGAAGAGGCGATGGCGGCGGCCATCGGCGCGGGCCTGCCGATTACCGAGCCGCATGGCAACATGATCGTGGACATCGGCGGCGGCACGACCGACATCGCGGTGATTTCGCTCTCGGGCATCGTCTATTCGCGGGCCGTGCGCGTCGCCGGCAACGAGATGGACGAGTCGATCACGCAGTACATCAAGCGCAAGTACAACCTGCTGATCGGCGAGCGCACGGCCGAGGCCATCAAGATCGAACTCGGCTCGGCCTTTCCCTTAGACGAACCGCTCTCGATGGACGTGCGCGGCCGCAACCTGATCGAAGGCATTCCGAAGACGATCACGATCACGGACGACGAGGTGCGCGAGGCGCTGGCCGACTCGGTCTCAACCATCGTCAACGCGGTGCGCGTCGCCTTAGAGCGCACGCCGCCGGAACTCTCCGCCGACATCGTGGAGCGCGGCATCGTGCTGACGGGCGGCGGCGCGCTCTTGAAGAACCTCGACAAGCGCCTCTCGATCGAGACCGGCCTGCCCGTCTCGGTCGCCGAAGACCCGCTTTCGTCCGTGGTGCTCGGGGCCGGCAAGATGCTCTCGGACTTCAATCTCCTCAAGCGCGTCAAGTGGGACAATACGCTGACCAGTACCACATAGAGATCAGAGGTCAGAGGTCGGAGGTCAGTACGAACTGAGTCCTTCTGATCTCTGATCTCTGACCTCTGACCTCTGTTTTATGATGCGGACGCAGAAAGAGATCAGGCAGCGCGCGCCGCTATTTCTGCTCGGGCTGCTGGCCGGCAATTTCGCGCTGATGTCGCTCAGCGCGCGCGACGAGACGACGCACCAGATGAAGCTCGTGTCATGGGCGCAGGCTGTGGCGTCGCCGTTCCAGAGCGCGGTTTCGGGCGCGGGCGGGGCCGGCGTCGGGTTGTTCCAGTCAGTCGCCAACCTGCGCCGCGCGTCCGCCGAGAATGAAGAGTTGAAAAAGCGGCTCGCCGCACTGGAAGCCGAGGCGCAGTCATCGCGCGCGGCGCAGGCCGAGAGCGAGCGCCTGCGCGGCCTCCTCGGGTTGAAGGAAGAGGGGCGCTACGAGACGCTGACCGCGCGCGTCGTGGCGCGCGATCCTTCGGCTTGGTTCGACACGTTAATCATCAATCAGGGGAGCGCGGCGGGCATCAAGCTGAATATGGCGGTGGTGACGGGCGAGGGGTTGGTCGGGCGCGTCATCGGCGTCAGCCCGTGGTCGGCGCAGGTCGCGTTGCTGACCGACGAGCGGACGGCCGCGGGCGCGGTCGTCGGCCAGTTAGAGACCTCACAGGCTTTCGGCGTGGTGCGCGGATCGGGCGAGAGCGGCTTGCTGGAGATGCGCTACGTGCCGGGACTAGAGCCGGTCACTCAAGGCGAGGCCGTGCTGACCACCGGGCAGGACGGCATCTACCCGCCCGGCCTCAAGATCGGCCAGATCGTCGAGTACAAGCCCGGCACGGCCACCATCTCGCACGAAATCAAAGTGAGGCCGGCCGCCCGCCTCAACTCGCTCCGGGAGGTCTCAGTCCTCCTCTACCAATCGCCGCCCCACGAGGCGCCGCAACAGACATTACAGAAAAAGTGATAGGTGACAGGTGACAAGTGACAGGAGGTTGTTAATGCGAAGTTACTTTCAGGTAAAAGAAATGCAGTCTGCGTCATTCCAGCTTGAGAAGCCGATTTATAGTCATCCTGTCACCTGTCACCTGTCACTTGTCACTCTCTTATGAAATGGAAGATAGCTGTTTGTGTGGCGCTGGCCGTCCTCTTGCAGACGACGCTGCCGCAACTCTGGGAGAAACTGGTTCTCGTCGATCTGCCGCTGGTCGTAGTGGCCTACTTCGCGCTCCGGCGCGACGCGGTGCAGGCCATGTTCGTCGGTGCGGCGGCGGGCCTCGCGACCGACCTCTTCAGCGGAGGGCTGCTCGGCGCGAACGGCTTTACTAAGACTCTCGTCGCCTACACCATCGCCGTTCTCGGCACCCGCATCATGCTCGACAACCAGTTGATGAGAATTCCCGTCTTAGCAGGCGCGGCGGCCATCGACGTGAGCGTGTACGTCCTGCTGCACCGGATGCTCGGTCAGACAATGACGCTCCCCTTTGCCGAGACGGCGGCTTACAAGTTCATCGCCACCACCGTCGCGGGCACGTTCATCTTCATCCTGCTCGACGTCTTCTTCAGCGACCGCGCGAACCAGCGCAAGCACTTCGCCTTCCGCCGCCGCGCCGCGCGCCGCAGCTTAGCGAGAAGGTTGTGAAAGAGGGTGAATCCTAAATGGTAAATGGTGAATAGAAAGTTATTGATTTGTTCTGGATCTAAGCTACATTTAAGGCTGCGGCGGTTATTCACGATTCACGATTTACCATTCACCAGTTATGAAATTCGAAGACGACTCGCAAAACCTGCGGCTGCGCCTGCGGATCATCCAGATCATCGTGCTCGTCCTACTGGCGGCGCTCGGCGTCCGTCTCTACTTCCTGCAGGTCGTCCACGGGGCGTACTACGCCGAAAAAGCGGAGAACCAGCGCGTGCGGCGGCTGCCCATCCCGGCGCAGCGCGGCACGATCTTCGACCGCCACGGCAAGGTGCTGGTGGATTCGCGCCCCACCTACAACGTCATCCTTTCGCGTGAGGCGTCGAAGGGCAAGGAACTCAGCACCTTCGTCGCGCCGCTCTCGCAGGCGTTGAATCTCGACCCGGAAATCCTCAGCGACCGCTTCGAGGAGATCAAATCGCAGCCGGCCTTCGAGTCGATCGTCATCAAGCAGGAGGCCACGCCGGCCGACATCGCGTGGGTCGAGGCGCACAACGTCGAGCACCCCGAGTTGCGCATCGAGCAGCAGCCTCAGCGCCGCTATCCTAAAAACGGCGTGCTGGCCCACGTCCTCGGCTACGTCAGCGAGATCAGCCCGAAGCAACTGGAGCGGGCGCAGGCCCAAGGCAACACCGCCCTCAAGCCCGGCGACTTCATCGGCCAAGAGGGGTTGGAGGCGATTTACGACGCATACTTGCGCGGGCACGACGGCTTCCGCGAGGTGATTGTGGACAGCCGCGGCCAGATTCAGGACGAGGTCCGGAAAGTCGATCCGCAGCCCGGCCAAGACCTCGTCACGACGCTCGACCTCGACCTCCAAATGACCGCCGAAGATCAACTCCGCAATTCGCCCTCGAAGCGCGGCGTGATCGTGGCGCTGGACCCGAACAACGGTGAAATCCTCGTGATGGCCTCGGCCCCGACCTTCGACCCGAACCTCTTCACGCAGCGCATCGGTACCAAGGCGGGTCGCGCCGAGTATGCCGCACTGCTACGCGATCCCAAGACGCCGCTCTTCAACCGCGCCATCCGCGGGCGCTACCCGCCGGGCTCGACGTGGAAGATTCCGATGGCCGTCTCCGGCCTCGAACAGGGCGCGATCACGACCGAGCACTCGAACCTCGTGTGCGGCGGCGGCATCACCATCGGCAACAAGTTTACGCGGTGCATGGGCCACCACGGATCGCCGGAAATCAGGCACGCCATCGAAGTCTCGTGCGACGGCTACTTCTACCGCCTCGGCCTCAAGATGACGCTTGAAGGCATCATGAAGATGGTGGACGACTTCGACCTGAACAAGCGCACCGGCGTCGATCTACCGCACGAGTTGGTGAGTTGGACCCCTTCGCGCGAGTTTAAGAAACGCTTCAACCCGCGCGACCCCGACTGGCGCGACATCGACACGGTGTACGCCTCGTTCGGCCAAGTTTACGATTTCGTGACGCCGCTCGCGATGCTGCGCTCGGTCGCCGGGATCGCCGTCGGCGGAAAGCTCTACACCCCGCACCTGCTCAAAGAGGTGCGGCCGGTCGCCGAGGTCGGCCCCTTCACGGCGCGCGCCGCCCGCACGTTCGAGCCGCGCGACGCGGCGCGCCCGAACCCTAAGCTTGTCGCCATTTCGCCCGAGCACCACCAGCTTGTGGTCGAAGGCATGTGGAAAGTGGTCAATGCCAGCGGCACAGCGCGGGCGATCAAGATGGAAAACTTCGATCTCGCCGGCAAGACCGGCACGGCGCAGGTCGTCGGGCTCGGCAAGGACGTCGGCGAGAACAAGGATCACTCGTGGTTCGTCTCCTACGCCCCCGCCTACAAGCCCGAGATCGCGATGATCGCGCTCATCGAAAACGTCGGCTTCGGCGGCCGGTTCGCGGCTCCTTCGAGCCGCGCCGTGTACGACGTTTACTACGGCAAGACCCGCGGCGGCGGCGAGCAACAGCAGTTGGCCGGCATCGAAAGCCAAGAACCGGGACTGAGCGACATGCCGGAGGCCGACGAATCCGACGCGACGCCGCCCCGCCCCAGCCCCAACAAATCGGTCGCAGGCAAACAGAAAACGCGGCCGACGCGCTGAACCGGCCACTGACATCTGACATCTGGCCTTATGGTCGCTGCTTTAGAAAAACGACGTTACCGGGATTTCGACTGGCTGCTTGCGGTGCTGGCGATCGGCATTGTGTTTTTCGGGACGTGGCAGATTCACAACGCGCAACCGCTCGAAGGCTACTGGAAGAAGCAGTTGATCGGGCTCGTCATCTCGCTCGGCGTGATGCTCGGCGTGGCCTTCACAGACTACCGCAAGCTCGTCAACTTCGCGCCCTTCTTCTACGCCTTCGGCCTGCTGCTGCTGATCCTCGTCCTCATCCCCGGCATCGGGCTTAAGATCAACGGCCAGCGGGCGTGGATCAAGACGCCGATCATCGGTCAGTTCCAGCCGTCGGAGTTCGTCAAAATCCCGACCGTGCTGATGCTGGCCTACTACTTCGGGCGGGCGCGGCATTCGGTCCTCAAGTGGAGAGAGGCGGTGATGGGCGGGCTGATCCTCGCGCTGCCCGTCGGCCTGATCCTGCTCGAACCCGATGCGGGGCAGGCCATCACCTACATGCCGCTGCTCGCGGTGATACTTTTCCTCTCGTCGATCCGGATGTCGGTGGTCGTCGCGGCACTTGTCCTCGGCACGGTGCTCGTCCCGGCGGCCTACATGGTCGGCGTCAAGACGGGCCAGATCAAGCACTACCAGCAACAACGCATTCAAGTCATCCTCGATCCCGAAAACGCGGACAAGCGCGGCTTCGGCTATCACACTTGGCAATCGATCCTCACCGTCGGCAAAGGCCAAGTGGCGGGGACGCGCGGCGAGGGCGACGCATATTCGCAGAGTCGCTTGAAATTCCTGCCTGAGCCACACACGGACTTCATCTTCGCGGTGACGGCGGAGACGACCGGTTTTGTCGGCTCGGTCCTGCTGCTCGTCGCCTACGCGGTGCTGATGACGCGCCTGCTCTATGGCGCACGACGCGCGCCTGATCGGGCCGGGATGCTCGTCATCATGGCGATCGTCGGCGGGCTCGCTTTCCAGATTTTCATCAACGTCGGGATGGCGCTCGGGATGTTGCCTGTCATCGGCGTCCCGCTGCCGTTGATGAGCGCCGGGCTCTCCTCCGTGCTCGCCACCTTCATCGCCATCGGCTTCGTCATCAGCGTCCAACTCAGAAGATTCGTCAACTAGCCTCTGAATTCCAAAGTCCAAAGTCCAAAGTTAAAATGCACGAGTTTCCACTTTGGACTTTGGACTTTGGACTTTGGACTCCTTTATACTCGTCGCGCCTCGACCTGCCGATGATTTTTGGTGTGACACGCGCACGAGGAGGGCGTTACGCCGTCAAGCGTGAGTTCGCAAGGTGCGCGTCTCACCGCAGGCGAGACGCAGAGATTTTCAGATCGAGCCTGTAAGGCTGATCCTTTGAGATGTTTGAGGCCGCCGGAAGCGCGTCCGCCTGTTGTCGGCAGGCGCGCTCCTGCCGCGCAGGGCGCGCGACCGGGGCGGCGAGGGTTTGAGTTTCAACGTCAGAGCGAGAATTTATACGCGACTTCTTTCCGCGCCTGACTCGCTTTCACGTACCGCCCTCCCCGCCGCGCTTTGCCGCCCGCCGCGACCGGCCGGAGTTTCATGTGAGCAATCCTGATCGCGATTCCGCGAAAGAAGGTCGCCGCCGTCTACGCCCGACAGGCACACCCGTGCCGGACGTGAGGACACGCGGCGCGGCCCGAGCCACTCGCCCGCGGCAGGCGTCTTCAGCGACCCTCCCCGGCGCGCACTTTCCCGGCCAACTTTCTCACGACGACTCCACACATCCAGACTCTGCCGCACGTGGCCCGCGACTCTTAATCGCGTGAGCCATGCACGACGCCGCGCCCGGCCGTTTTTGAGCTTTCCGGCTCGCGAAGGCTTTCGAGGCGCAAAGTTATTCACCGCACCGCCGCCCTTTTGGAGAGCGCAGTCGCCCGGCGGCGGCATAAGGGAGTCCAACTTCTAAAGACATGTCGAAAGAATTGATCGTCAGCCTCAACGGGCGCGAAAAAAAGATCGCCATCATCGAGAATGGCAAGGTCACGGAGTTTTACATCGAGCGCGGCGAGGGCCATCAAGGCATCGTCGGCAACATTTACAAAGGCCGCGTGATGCGCGTGCTGCCCGGGATGCAGTCGGCCTTCGTCGACATCGGGCTCGAACGCGACGCCTTCCTCTACGTCTCGGACTTCTTCGACGAAGAAGAGGAGTTCGAGCGCATCGTGGTGGACAAAGCCAAGGGCGACGGTTCGGACGCGGGCGCGCGCGCCGCCGCCGCCGAGAAGATTGAGCGCGCCCGCTTGGAGCGCGAACGTCAGATGGAGACGGCGCAGGAGCGCGCCGAGCCGGCCATCGAGGCCGCCGCCGGCGAAGAGGAAGCGGACGAAGAGGAAGACGAACCCCGGCAGCAGCGCCCGGCCGTTCCGCCAGCCCCGCCGGTCGTGGCAGCCGCAACCGATGACG
>JBOGOY010000066.1:0-10406 GCA_050748185.1 Pyrinomonadaceae bacterium | reverse complement strand
TTCCTGTGCCTTCAAGCCGCGACACGTCGATGCCGTGTTCGCGCGCGATGTTACGCACCAGCGGGCTGGATTTGGTCCGGCGCAGGTCTTCGACCGTCGGCTCGCCGTCACGCGCTTCGGCCCCGGCGGCAGCGGACTGTGCCGGCTCTTGCGTCGCGACCTGTTGTTGCGGCGGCGGCGCGGCGGACTGCGGCACAGATGGGGGAAGAGGAGTTGGGGGCGCGGCCGGCGGAGGAGGCAACGGAGGCGGCTGTGACGCGACCGCGGCCTGCGCGGCCGGCGCAGCAGCAGCGGGCGCTTCTGCCTTCGGCGCTTCGGCGGCGGGCGCGGCCGTGCCGTTGCCTTCGCCGATCAGCGCGACGACCTTGTTGACCTCGACCGTGTCGCCTTCCTTAAACTTGATCTCCAGCAGCGTCCCCGCCGCCGGGCTGGGAATCTCGGCATCAACCTTGTCGGTCGAAATCTCGAACAGCGGCTCGTCGCGCTCGACCTTTTCGCCGACCTGCTTCAGCCACCGCGTAATGGTTCCCTCCGCGATGGACTCGCCCATCTGCGGCATGACGACTTCTGTACTCATGATTTCAGTAGTCAGTAGTCAGTAGTCAGTAGTCAGTAGAAAACCGTTTTCATGCTGTCTCTTGAAAGCTGGCTCCTGAATTCTCCTTCTTTTAGTAAGCAGCTAATTTCCGCGCCGCGTCCAGCACGTCTTTGATCTGCGGCAGGTGATACTCTTCGAGCGGCGGTGAATAGGGCACCGGCGTGTCGATCGACGCGACGCGAATGACGGGCGCGTCGAGCCACTCGAAAGCCTCTTCGGCGATGATCGCCGCGATCTCGCCGCCGATGCCCCCGGTGCGCGCCGACTCGTGCAGCAACATCGCCCGGCTCGTCTTCTTCACCGACGCGAGGATCGTCTCCTTGTCGAGCGGCGCGAGCGTCCGCAGGTCGATCACTTCCACGTCCAAGCCTTCCTGTTCGAGCGCCTGCGCCGCGTCGAGCGCGTTCAAGACCTGTGCCCCGAAAGTGATGATCGAGAGGTCTCGGCCCGCGCGGGCAATGCGCGCCTTGCCGATCGGGACGACGTAATCATCTTCGGGCAACTCTTCGCGCAGGCGCGGCAGGCGGTAGAGTTTCTTGTGCTCGAAGAACAGGACGGGATCGGGATCGCGGATCGCGGCCTTGATCAAGCCCTTCGCGTCGTAGGCGGTCGAGGGCTCGACGATCTTCAAACCCGCCGTGTTGAGGAAGAACGACTCGGCGTTGACCGAATGGAACGGGCCGGAATGGACGCCCGCGCCGCACGGGCCGCGAAAGACCGTCGGAACTCCAGCGCCCCACCGATAGCGGCACTTCGCGGCGTAGTTGGTCAGCATGTCGAAGCCGCACGAGATGAAGTCGATGAACTGAAACTCAGCTACCGGCCGCATCCCCAACAGCGCCGCCCCGCACGCCGCGCCGACGATCGCCGCCTCCGAGATCGGCGTGTCGATCACGCGCCCCTCGCCGAACTCGTCCAGTATCCCATCCGTCACCTTGAACGCGCCGCCGTAAGCGCCCACGTCCTCGCCGATGATGAACACGGATGGATCGCGCTCCATCTCTTCCCAGATACCCTGCCGGATGGCCTCGACAAAGGTCGCCACGCCGCCACGCGCCGGGCGGTTCGATTTGTGCTCTTTTTTCGCTACGGTTGACATGATGAACTGATTATTTAACAGATTTTCTGGCGATGTATGGGTTGTCTGGATTGACGATCAGCCGCTGCTGCCGGGGGTCAACCACTACGTCCATATCTTCCATCGGGATCACGCCGAGCAGCGGTTCGGCGTTTCCCGGAAACACCAGCGCGTCCACGGAGGCGCGGCGGTTCTCGAAACGAATCTCGATCGGACCGGCGACTTCGACTCTGATCTCACTCTCGTCGGCCAGCCTCGCCACCGACTCTCCGAGCACAGGCAGATCAAGCTGCTCTTTGATGTGATCATTTATCACCAGCATGTACGAGCCGCTGTCAACGAGAACAGTGACCTTCATGCGCTTGATCTCGCCTTCCGGCAGGAAACCGCGGCGGTGAAGCGCGAGGTCATCACTGCTGATCAGTTCGACGTCGGCATATACCAATCCCATTTTCTTCTCCCCAAAAGAAACGGCCTCAAGCGGCGGAAAAGTGGGGCGGTGAATTTTGTCAGCCGGTAGAAGCATCTCTATCTCTCCAACACTTTCGGTCGGAACGCCGGCGGCACGATGCTGTTATCGAACACGCCGTAAGCGGCTTTCTCAGTTTCCGGCATCGGCGAGCTTTCGGCCCACGCCACGTCTTCGTCGATCTCGCGCCCAACGTCAGCGACGATCTCGTCCAGCTTTTCGCGCGTGGCGACGCCTCGCGTCGTCAAGTGCCGTTCGTAACGATCCACGGGATCGCGCTTCTCCCAAGTCGCTAACTCTTCGGGCGAGACGTAGCGCTGATCGTCGTGCTCGGCGTGGCCTTTGCGGCGATAGGTCTTGGCTTCGATCAAAACCGCGCCGCCGCCCGCGCGCGCGAAATCGGCGGCCCGCTTCGTCACTTCGTAGCAGGCGATGATGTCGTTGCCATCAACGATGTGGCCGGGGATGCCGTAGCCGGCGGCCTTGTCGGCCAAGTTCTTGACCGCCGTTTGCTTCGAGGTCGGCGTCGAGTAGGCGTACCAGTTGTGCTCGGCGACGACGATCAAGGGAAGTTTCTGCACGGCGGCGAAGTTCAGGCCCTCGTGGAACGCGCCGGTGCTCATCCCGCCGTCGCCGATATAGGCGACGCAGACCACCGACTTGCCCTGCATCCGCGCCGCCAGCGCCACGCCCGTCATTACCGGGATCATGTCGCCGAGGTGCGAGATGGGACCAATGAAACCTTTCGCCAGATCGCCGAAGTGGATGTTCAGGTCGCGCCCCTCGCTTGGTCCCCAAGCCTTCGCCATGTACTGCGCGAAAATGTCGCGCGGGCGGATGCCTTTCGTGAGCACCGCGCCGAGATCGCGGATGAGCGGCGAGATAAAGTCCTGCGGCTCGAGCGCATAACAAGTGCCGACCGCCGTCGCCTCCTGCCCGAGCGAGCGAAAGACGCCGCCCACCACCTTCGTCTGCCGGTAGAGGTTGACCAGACGCTCTTCCACCATCCGCGTCATCTTCAGGTAGCGATACAATTCAAGCATCTGCTCTGGCGCGAGACTCGTCTCCGTCGTGCAGATCAACTCTTCGTCCGGCACGCTTTGCGCTCCGCCGTTGCTCTTGGCGCGAGAAGGCTTTCGTTTCGTTTCTTTCATAAAAAAGCTATCAGCTATCAGCCATCAGCCATCAGCAAAAGCCATATGTCTGGCTGAATGCTAATAGCTGATAGCTGATGGCTCTTACATATGTATCGTCAGACCGTGGACGCCTTCGGCGGCCTCCATCATGGCTTCGGAGATGGTCGGGTGGGCGAAGATGGTGCGCCCGAGTTCTTCAGCGGTGGATTCGAGTTGCATCGCGACGCCGGCCTCCGCGATCAACTCGGTCGCGTGCGGGCCGATGATGTGGACGCCCAGCAACTCGTCGTATTTCGCCTCGCTGACGACTTTAACGAAGCCTTCCTCTTCGCCGAGGATGCGCGCCTTGCCCGAAGCGGAGAACGGGAACTTGCCGATCTTCACGTCGTAGCCTGCTTTGCGCGCGGCCGTCTCGGTGAGGCCGACCGAAGCGACTTCCGGATCGCAGTAGGTGCAGTTCGGGACGTGGCGCAAATTGATCGGCTGGGCAGAGTGTCCGGCGATCTGCTCGACGACGAGGATGCCCTCTTTCGAGGCAAGGTGCGCGAGCCACGGCGTCGGGATCACGTCGCCGATGGCATAGACTCCGGCCTCGCCCGTGCGGCAAAACTCGTCCACCTGCACCGCGCCGCGCTCGACCTTGATCTTGGTCCCCTCAATCCCGAGGTTTTCGAGGTACGGCATCCGGCCGACGGCGACGAGGAGCATCTCGGCTTCGAGCCGCACGTCCTCGCCCTTGCTGGTCTTTCCCGTCACGACCACGCCCTTATCCGACTTCTCCAGTTTTTCGAGCCTCGTGTCGAGTTGGTATTTGATGCTGCGCTTGCGGAACGACTTGGCGAGTTCAGCCGACACCTCTTCGTCTTCGATCGGCAGCAAACGCGGCAGCAATTCGACGATCGTCGTGTCGCAGCCAAAGCGCGAATAGACTGAAGCGAACTCGACGCCGACCGCGCCCGCGCCCATCACGATCAGAGATTTGGGCACTTCCTTTAGTTCGAGGATGTGATCGCTGTTGACGACACGGACGCCGTCGGTCTCGAAGCCCGGAATGGGCCGCACGACCGAGCCGGTGGCGATGATGATGTTCTTCGTCTGGATGGTTTCGGTCTTGCCGTCCTCGTAGGCGACCGAGACCTGACCGGGCAGTCGAATCTTGCCGAACCCGTTGAAGACCGTCACATTATTCTTCTTCATCAGGAACTCGACGCCCTTCGCGTTCTTCAACACGACCTTGTCCTTGCGCTTCTGCACCTCGTCGAAGGCGAACTTGATGTCAGAGGCGTGGATGCCGAAATCCTTCGCGTGCTGCATCTGTTCGTAGATGTGCGCGGACATCAGCAATTGCTTGGTCGGGATGCAGCCGCGCAGGCCGCAGGTTCCGCCGAGGCGCTTGTCCTTCTCCACGAGCGCCACTTTGAGGCCGAGTTGCGAGCCTCTCACGGCGGCCACGTAACCGCCGGGGCCGCCGCCGATGATCGTCACGTCAAACTGTTCGGTAGCCAAAGCTTTTTGATTCCCCTCTCGTTGTCACTTCTGGCGGGCCGGCGCGCTCGCGGCGCAAACCGCCCCGTGCTTCAGGATGTAATGCTTGATTTTTGTGAGTGGTAAAGCAAAGGCGGATTATAATGCCACGCCCGTTTTTCAACCAAGCGGCCGGAGCCGCCAAGTAGTTTCAAGTCGTCCCAGCGCAAACATTCTCAGGAGATACCAAACATGCAACACTCGGAAGGATTCTTACAACTGGTCGGAGATGCCAAGACGCGCGTCCGCGAAGTCTCGGTCGCGGAGACGCAGGAGCGCCTGAAGGCCAACCCGCGGGCGAGCCTCATCGACGTGCGCGAAGATAACGAATGGCAGGCCGGTCACGCCGCCGGGGCCGAGCACTTGGGGCGGGGCATCATCGAGCGCGACGTGGAACAGAAGCACCCGGACAAGGACGCCGAACTCATTCTCTACTGCGGTGGCGGTTACCGCTCGACGCTCGCCACCGACAACTTGCAGCGCATGGGCTACACGAACGTTTTCTCGATGGCCGGCGGCTGGAAGGCTTGGCAGGAAGCGAACGCGCCGACCGCCTAGACACAACAACAACAGGAGGAACGATGATTTTCGCACGACTAATGCTCGCCGCTTTGCTGTTGTGCAGCATCAGCATCTGGCCGCCGGCCGCGGCGTTCGCGCAGGCGAGGCCCGTTGACGAATATAAGGAACGGTTGGTCAGAGACATCGACGCGATGCGGAAGCAGACGCAGGTCATCAATGACATGCTGTTCAGTTTCGGCGAGCTTGGATTTCAAGAGCACGAGACCGCGAAGTATCTGACGGAGTTACTCGAAAAAGAGGGTTTCAAGATCGAGCGCGGGATCGCAGGTCTGCCGACCGCTTGGATGGCGACGTGGAGCCACGGGACGGGCCAGCCCGTCGTCGCGCTCGGCTCCGATGTGGACGGCATCCCGCAGGCTTCGCAAAAGCCGGGAGTCGCCTACCGCGAGCCGCTCATCGAAGGCGCGCCCGGCCACGGCGAGGGCCACAACTCCGGTCAGGCCGTCAACATCACCGCCGCGCTCGCGTTGCAGCGCTTGATGCGGCGCGAGAACCTGTCGGGGACGATCAAGCTCTGGCCGGGCGTGGCCGAGGAACTGCTCGCGGGCAAAGCGTATCTCGTGCGCGGCGGCTACTTCAAGGACGTGGATGTGGTGTTGTTCTCGCACGTCAGCGACAACTTGAGCGTCTCTTGGGGATCGCGCGACGCGACGGGGCTGGTCTCGGTGGAATACTTATTCAAAGGCCAGAGCGCACACAGCGCCGGCGCGCCGTGGCGTGGTCGCAGCGCCCTCGACGCGGTCGAGTTGATGAACATCGGTTGGAACTACCGGCGCGAGCATCTACGCTTGCAACAGCGCTCGCACTACGTCGTCACTAACGGCGGCGACCAACCGAACGTCGTACCGTCCCTCGCCAGCGTCTGGTACTACTTTCGCGAGACAGACTACCCGCGCATCCGTGAGATGTGGGAGACCGGCGACAAAATCGCGCAGGGCGCGGCGTTGATGACCAACACCACTTACACTTCGCGCATCCTCGGCGCGGCATGGCCGCAGCACTTCAACAAAGTGGTCGCCGGGACGATGCACGAGAACATTAAGCGCGTCGGCCTGCCCCGTTGGAGCGAAGCGGATCAGACGCTCGCCAAAGCCGTGCAGAAAGAACTGGGCGTCACGGAAAAGGGACTCGCGACGGAGCTCGACAAACTGGGCGAGCCGGTCAGAGAAGAGGACAAGCGCGGCGCGGGATCGGACGACATCGGCGACGTGTCTTGGGTCGTCCCGACGGTGACGCTGCGTTACCCCTCGAACATCCCCAACCTGCCCGGCCACAACTGGGCCAACTCCATCGCCATGGCGACGCCCATCGCGCATCAAGGCGCAACCGCCGGCGCGAAGGTCCAAGCTCTCACCATGCTCGATCTGATTCTGACGCCGGAGTTGATCAAACAATCGTGGGACTACTTTCGCGACGTGCAGACGAAGGAAACCAAGTACACGCCCTTCCTCACGCCGCAGGATCAGCCGGCCACTTGGATGAACCTGCGGGTCATGTCCGAATACCGCGAGCGCCTCCGAAAGCTCCACTACGATCCACAGAAGTACGACACCTATCTGGAGCAACTCGGCATCACCTACCCAACCGTGCGGGCGACAAAGTGACAGCGACAACATCTCGTCGCCGACAACTTGCAACGCATGGGCTACCGGAGTCTTCTCGAAGCCGGCGGCTGGTAGGTTTGGCGGGACGCGGGCACGCCGACGGACAAAGAGTAAACGGTGGCTGCCGAATGTCGGCTTTAGACCCCGAACAGAGGAACATAAACATGAGCGAAAGAAATTATTGGCTTGACCTCTTCACCGGGACCACGTGGCAAGAGTTCCTCGACGCTGGCGGTAACGTCACAGGTTTCCGCGAAAAACGTTGGAAGGCTGTTCAGCAAATCAAAGTTGGCGACTACTTGATATGTTACTTAACCGGTGTGTCGCGCTTCATCGGCATTCTTGAAGTTGTCCAACCTGCGTATAAAGACACGTCTTCAATTTGGAAAGATGAAGAGTTTCCTTGCAGATTAAAAGTAAGGACACATATTGCTTTGACGCCTGAAACTGCCGTTCCGGTTCTCGAGCTAAGCGGCCAACTGAGCTTGCTGAAAGGCATGACAAGCTCGCTTGCTTGGACAGGCCATTTTCGCGGGTCGCCGACGAGGTGGAAAACATTTGACGGCGAGGCTGTCCTAGCAGCTTTGATAGAGGTTCAAAAAAAGCCAGTCCCTCGTCCAGTCGATCCCGTTAAACTGGCCCGCAGGCCGAAAGCCTTAAGGGCTAAAATTGGCTCAGTAACAGTTCCCGAAACTGATGAAGCAGCGGAAGGGCCATCGGGCGAAACGAAAGAAGCGTCAGATCACACTGAAATTCAGTGGCTTCTATTGAAGCTGGGCAATGACATGGGACTCGATATTTGGGTAGCGCGCAATGAGCGCAATCGTGAATACAACGGCACGAGGTTTTCAAGTTTACCTAAATTGAAAACAAAGCTGCCGCTCCAGTTCGATGAAGCTACAAACCGAACCATCGAACTTATTGATGTCCTCTGGCTCAGAGGCAATACAATTATCGCGGCCTTTGAGATTGAAAGCACGACTTCTATCTATTCAGGATTGCTACGCATGTCCGATCTAATTTCCATGCAGCCGAATTTGAACATCCCTCTTTACCTTGTCGCTCCTGATGAGCGCCGGGAGAAAGTGTTTACGGAGGTCAATCGCCCGACCTTTTCTCGCCTGTCCCCACCAATGTCTGCAACGTGTCGCTATATTTCCTTTGCGGCGTTGAACGATCAAATCTCTCAAATTTCATCCGTTATGCGCTACCTCAAGCCAGAGTTTTTACAGGAGTTCGCTGAATCATGTGAGATCGAAGAGCTATAAACTCTGCACTTAAGATTCTTTTTTGTTATCATCAGGCCACGATGCACTACCACAAGATCATTTATCATTGAGCCGGGCAAGCGGAGCGGGAAGCCGTGCACTCGTGGAATGCGGATGACGGTGACAGATGTGTTGGAATATTTGGCGGGCGGGATGAGATTCTGGCGAACTTCCCCGATCCGATGGCCGAAGACATTCACACTTGCTCGGCGTTTGCGGCGGATCGAGAGTGAAGACTGCTGGCCCTGCCCCAGTACGAATTTGTTGTTTGATCGAAACTCACTCGCCGCGCCTAATAGCAATGAGTTTGGAGGGCATCATGACGCACGAGGAAATGTTACGCGAACTCGCCGCGCTGCCGCCTGAGGGCCAGATGGAGGTGGCGGATTTCATTGCCTCCCTTCGCCAGCGTTACGGAACTTCCCGCCCGCGCGAAGAGGCGGTGGTCCCCGACCTGAACACAGAGAGCTTCGTCGGCATCTGGCGGGATCGCGACGACATGCAGGACAGTAGCGCTTGGGTCCGGGGCAATCGCGAGCGCGAGTGGGCTAAGTAGCGTGGCTTTCGTCATCGTTGATACGGACGTTTTGATCGACGCCGGGCGCGGCGATGGCGTCGCCGGTTTGCAACGTCTCGAACAACAATCCTCACTGGCGGTGAGCGTCGTCACGCAGATGGAGATGATCGTTGGCTGTCGCAACAAAACCGAACTTCTCGCCACGGAGAAATTCCTGCAACGCTTTCAAATTCTCAACCTCAAGGCGCAAATATCTGACGCCTCAGTTAATCTACTCCGACGGTACCGCCTCAGCCACGGGCTGCTGATAGCCGACGCGCTGATTGCTGCCACCGCCATTGAGTACGACGAATCCTTTATTACCAAAAACCAACGTGACTACCGCTTCATCCCCGATCTCAACCTGTTGCCTTACCCGTAAATGAAAACCATTCCATGCCTTTCGCTATTCACCCACGGGTGGATCGGACGAGCGTGGGACGTGCTGCCTTAAGAATCAGTCGGAGGGAACGCAGATGAAAATCATTCTTAAAACCTGCCTCGCCTGTTTGCTTCTCGTCGTCACCGCGCCGGCCCCTGCCGCGCACACCTACGCGCAGGATCGGACCACGCTCACCCGGCGCGTGCAGTTCGGGCGCGGGCGCACCACCGCCGTCATCAAGAACACGATCCGGCGCGGGACCAACCATCATTACCTGCTCGGGGCGCGCGCCGGCCAGACGATGATCGTCCACCTCGTCGGCAAACAGACCGGCTTCACCGTCTATACGCCGGACGGAGGCGCGGCCATTGAGGCCGCCGACGGCGTGAAGGACTGGGAGGGCACGCTCCCAGAGTCCGGCGACTACACCATCGAAATCGCGACCGACGCGCGCACGGCTCCTTACACGCTCGAAGTGACGATCCGGTGAGGGGCTGACACGTTCGCGCCGTCGCTATGTGACAGGGGCCAATAAAATTTCAACCGCCGCGAGGCGCGTATAGATTCGGATTTGATTGATTCTTGATCCGCGTCCGTCCGCGTCCGTCCGCGGCTGCTATTTTCTTCGACCGGGTCGCGTCCCGCGTCTGAGTCTGGGTCACCGGCGTGTTGTACAATTCCCTTAATTGCTCGCAATACTTTCACAGAAATTGGGACGGACATTTAAGCCATGTCACAAGACGCTACCGGACGCAAGCAGGGTGCGACGCGCGCCGAAACGGATTCGATGGGCGAGATTCAGGTGCCGGCGGATCGCTACTGGGGCGCGCAGACCGAGCGCTCTTTGCACCACTTCGACATCGGCGACGACCGGATGCCGCGCGAGATGATCCGCGCGCTCGGCGTGCTGAAAAAAGCCGCCGCGCTCGTCAATCAGGAGTTGGGCAAGCTTCCTGCGGACAAGGCGAAGCTCATCGTGCAAGCCTGCGACGAGGTGATCGAGGGCACGCTCGACGCACACTTCCCTTTGCGCGTCTGGCAGACGGGTTCGGGGACGCAGACCAACATGAACGCCAACGAGGTCATCTCGAACCGCGCCATCGAAATCGCGGGCGGCCAGATGGGCAGCAAAACACCCATCCACCCGAACGACCACGTCAATATGTCGCAGTCGTCGAACGACACCTTCCCGACCGCGATGCACATTGC
>JBOGOY010000065.1:7777-10410 GCA_050748185.1 Pyrinomonadaceae bacterium | reverse complement strand
TGACCGTCTATCCGCTCCACAGCCCTTTCGGCATCGTCGGCTTTGACGCCGCCAAATGCGTCCACACGTTCGACGAAAAGCCTCTGCTTCCTTACTGGATCAATATCGGCTTTATGCTCTGCGAGCCGGAGGCTTTGAATTTTCTCAAGCCCGATACGGACATGCCGGATTTCCTGTCAAGTGTCGCCGCGGCCGGTCGGCTGTTCGCGCACCAACACACGGGCCAGCACCTGACCGTCAACACGGAGAAGGACCGGGAGTTGGCCGAGACGCAGATGATCGAATTCTTCACCCACCCGAATGGGCAAGTGCGATGAGAGGGAAACGCATCCTCGTGACCGGCGGTTCGGGCTTCATCGGCTCGCACCTCGTCCGCCGCCTGCTGGCCGAAGGGGCCGGGGAGGTGGCGGTCGTCGTCCGCTACGGCGATGTGATGCGGAACGAACGTTTACGCGACCTCTGGACCAGCGTCCGCGTCGTCGAGGCCGACGTGCGTAATCGCGGCGCGCTCGCCGCCATCGGCCGGCTCGCGCCCGAGATCGTTTTTCACCTCGCCGCCTACAACCACGTCGGCCAGAGCTTCACACAAGTCGAAGAGTGTTTCGACGTCAACGCTAAAGGCACGGCTAACGTCCTTGACGCCTGCGCGGGCGTGGAGCGGTTCGTCTACGTCTCCACTTCGGAAGTGTACGGCCGGCAGGCGTTGGTCCCCTTCGTCGAGACGATGACGCCGGAGCCCGTCTCGCCCTACTCGATCACGAAGTACGCCGGCGAACTTTACTGCCGCATGAAGCAACGCATCGGCGGCGAGCCTTCAGTCGTCGTCGTCCGTCCGTTCAACACCTTCGGCCCTTACCAGAGCGCGAAGGCGGTGATCCCGGAACTGATCGTCAACTGTCTGCGCGGCGCGCCCGTCCGCACCACAAAGGGCGCGCAGACGCGCGAGTTCAACTATGTCTCGAACATCGTGGACGGCATGTTGAAGGCGGCCGGACACGCGGGCGAGGCGGAGGGTGCGCTGAACCTCGCCGCCGGCGAAGAAATCGCGATCCGCGATCTGGTCCGCAAGATCGCCGCGCTGACCGGAACCGAGGCCAACATCCAGATCGGCGCGCTGCCCGACCGGCCGAACGAAATCCCGCGTATGTACGCCGACAGCACGCGCGCGCGCGCGTTGCTAGGGTGGAAGCCCGAGGTTAGTTTCGACGAGGGGCTGCGGTTGACGGTCGAATGGTTTCGCCGGTACTACAGTGACGAGTTGAAGTAGCAAGACGCTATTTGAAAGCCTAAGGGGCAGCCCTGAAAGGGCGTCCCAAGCGGCTTTCACCACTCCTCTACCGCGACGGATTTCCGCCGATCTCGTGACGACGAACCAGTGCATCGTGTGCGCGTGCGGCCACGCCTTCGCCGACCTGCGGCTGCCGGACGAACAGTTGCGGGCGCTCTACGGCGAGCATTACTTCGCCGGGGAACCAGACGCATGGACGAAACGGACGCTCAAGTAAAGACACACGGCCCGCCAGCGACGCCCGGCGCGGGCACGCTGCGGCACGCGCTGATCGTGCCGCTCGGCTTCACGCTGCTGTTCGTCGCTTTCTTCTCGCCCGCGCTCTTCTCCGGCCGGCTGCTCGCCCCCGGAGACGGATTCAACTTTCACGCCCCGTTTTTTTACGGCGGTCAGCCACTGTGGCAGCCGCTCTTGTGGGCGGGCTATCCTTTGGCCGCCGATCCGCAGGTCATGGCTTGGTATCCCGTGGCGCTCGCCTGCTCGCTACTGCCGCATTCATTCAACGCCTTTGTCATCGCGGCCTACGTCATCGCGAGTAGTTTTACTTACGGCTACGTTTACACTCTGACGCGCTCGCGCCCGGCCGGGCTCCTCGGCGGGCTGGCCTACGGCCTGAGCGGGTTCATGGTGGCGCAACAGGGTCATCTGTCGCTCGTCCACACGGCGGCGTGGGTGCCGCTCATCTTCTGGGCGCTCGAACGGGTGCGGCTTGGGTTGTCGGCGCGCTGGCTCGCGGTGGGCAGTCTGGCGGTGGCGTGCTGTGGGTTGGCCGGGCACTTGCAAATCTTCCTCTACGCGCTGGGACTCGCCGCGGCCTACACACTTTTCCTCGGCTGGGGGGCCGCGGCGCACCACAGGTGGCGGCGGCTCGGCCTGATGGCGGGGATGCTCGCTCTGGGCCTGTGCCTCGCGGCGGTGCAACTGGTCCCCGCCGCCGAGTTGGCCGGCTACGGTCAGCGCGCGGAAATGAGCTTTGACGAGTTCATCTCTTTCTCGCTGCCCCCTGAGCACCTTCTCAGAATGTTCTTCCCCTACGCCTTCGGCGGCTCGCCCGGGTCGCTCTACGGCCTGCCTTATTTCGCGGAGTGGGGGCCGCCCGTCGGCGGCTGGGGGCCGACCGAGTTGATCGTCTATGTCGGGCTGCTGCCGCTCGGGCTCGCGGCGGTTGGCGTCACGACCCGCCGGCGTCGGCCGGTGGCATGGTTCTGGGCCGCGGTCGGCGTCGCGGCGTTGCTGCTGGCGGCGGGCGACGCCGTGGCCCCGCTGGCGCGTCTCGTCTTTCACCTCCCCGGATACAATAAATTCAGGGTGCCGGCGCGCCACCTGTTCGAGTTGGCGCTGGCGG
>JBOGOY010000065.1:0-7767 GCA_050748185.1 Pyrinomonadaceae bacterium | reverse complement strand
GCGGCTCTCCGCCGGCGGCTCGCGCGCCGGACGCTGATTCGGCGTGTCGTCTGGGGTGGCGCGGCGTCAATCATCGTCGCGTTGGGCGTGCTGTTCGCGTTGACCGATCGTTTACGGCCGATGGCCGGGGGACAAGGGATCGAGCAGTTGAGTTATGCCCCGTGGCACAACCCGGCCGTCGGCATTCCGCTCTTGGTCGCGTGTCTCGGGGGGGCCGCGCTGGTCATCTGGGGACGGCGGCCGGCGTCCAACTCTCGGCAGGCGTTGCTGCTGCTCGTCGTCGCGTTGGATTTAGCGAGCTTCAGTTGGTTTTACGAGTGGCGCTTCGTCTCGCCGGAAGCTGGAGCACTCGCCCCACCCGCGCACGCCCGACGTTACGTCGAAGACCTGCGGGCCGCGCAACAGCGGATGCTGCCGGCGCGCGGGGTGCTGACCCCGAGGGAGGGCTTTCCGCCGAACATCTCCGCGCTGTGGGACGTGCCGAGCGCGGGCGGGTACAGTGGGCTCATCCTGTCGCGCATCAGCCGCCTGCTCGACATGTCGAACGACGGTCACGTCTCCGCCTCATGGCAGAACGCGACCGACAGCAGCTTCGACCTGCTAGCCGTGAAGTACGTCATATCTCCGCGCCAGACTCCGGCCCCCGTCGCCGGCACAGCGGACGCCGAGGGGCGCATCTGGGCCAACGACGATCTCGGCCTGCTGCTCGGCGCGGGTTGCAACGCTCCGCATCCGATGGCGGCCGAGTTCACGCTGCCCGCGCCGGCGCGCGCCAGCGCGATCGCGTTGGTGAGCGCGATGGCCTGCTCCACCGAGATCGATGACGAGACGCCGGTCGCGCGCATTATCGTCACAGCGCCGGGCGGAGCCGAACTGGTCCAGTACCTGCGCGCCGGCCGCGACACGTCCGAGTGGGCGCACGACTGCGCCGATGTGCGCCCCATCATCAGACACCGCCGGGCGGGCGTCTTCGACAGCCGCCCGGTCACGCGCGACTCCGGCCCCTGTAAAGCACACTCTTACCTAACCACGCTTCCCTTCGACGGGCCGGGCGCGGTCGAACGAGTGCGGATCGAGTGGCTCGATCCGCGCGGCTCGCTGGACGTGAGAAAGCTCAGCCTGTTCGACGAAGCGACCGGGCGCTGGTCCCCTGTCGGGGCGTCCGGCCGGCTGCCGGACCCGGCCCGGTGGCGTCATGCCGAAGACATCGGTCAGGTGCAGGTTTATGAAAACTTGCGGGCGCGTCCGCGGGCGTGGCTGGTGCGGGAAGTTTTGCATCTGCCATCGGAAGGTGTCCTTCGGGCGATCAAGTCGTCGCGCCTGCCCGACGGCCGCACGTTCGATCCGGCCGTGATCGCGCTCGTCGAAGAGCCTTTGTCCGCCACCTACGGGCCGACCGATCCTTCGGCCGTGGTCGCCGTCACGCAGGCGTCGGACAACGCCATCAGCTTACGAGTCAAGTCAGACACGCCCTCGTTTCTGGTGCTGAGCGACGTGTATTACCCCGGCTGGCGGGTGACGGTGGACGGGCGTCCGGCACGGCTGGTGCAGACCGACTTCCTGCTGCGCGGCGTTTCGGCCCCGGCGGGCGAGCACCTCGTCGAATTCTCCTTCGCCCCGCGCGCAGTTTATGCGGGCGCGCTCGTCAGCGTCGGCGCGCTCGCGGCGCTCGTTGGCGTCGGTCTGTGGCAGTTGAGATTGAAGAGGGCCGGATTAGAGCGAGACGCACTCAGGCGGCGCGGATGAGTTGACCTCGCGGTACCACTGGATCGTGCGGCGGAGACCGTCGGCCAGTTCCGTGCGGGCGCGGAAACCGAAGTAGGCGTCAGCGCGCGAGGTGTCCACGAGGCGGCGCAGCTGCCCTTCGGGCTGATTCGGCTCCCACGCGATCTCGCCGTCGAAACCGATCTCAGACGCGATCAGGCGCGCGAGTTCGCGGATGCTGATCTCGCGCCCGGAGCCGAGGTTGACCGGCTCCCGACCGTCATAAAACTCGGCGGCCAGCGTGATGCCCTCGGCGGCGTCTTCGACGTACAGGAATTCGCGCGTGACCTCGCCCGTGCCCCACACCCCGACGCGGCGCGCGCCGCTTTCGACCGCGTCGGTGAATTTCCTGATGAGGGCCTGAATCACGTGCGAGGCATGTGGGTCGAAGTTGTCTCCCGGACCATAGAGGTTGACCGGCAGCAGATGGATCGCGTTCATCCCGTACTGTTCGCGGTAGGCCTGCGCCTGAACGAGCAGCGCCTTTTTAGCCAGCCCGTAAGGCGCGTTGGTTTCCTCTGGGTAGCCGTTCCACAAGTCTTCTTCACGGAACGGCACGGGGGTCCATTTCGGGTAAGCGCAGATGGTGCCGAGTTGGACGAACTTTTCCACGCCGGCCAGTCGCGCGCCTTCGAGCATGTGCGCGCCCATCATTAAGTTGTCGTAGAAAAAGCGGCCGGGGTTCTCCCGGTTGGCCTGAATGCCGCCCACCACGGCCGCCAAGTGAATCACGACTTGCGGCCTCACTTCCGCGTAGAGTCTCTCCACGTCCGTGCCGCGCACGAGATCGTACTCGCGCCGCCGCACGGCGATCACGTCCCTATGACCGCGCGCGAGCAAGTGGGAGACCACGTGGCGGCCGAGGAAACCGCAGCCGCCCGTGACGCAGATTCTTTTACCGTCGAGGAAATTGTCCATGA
Source organism: Pyrinomonadaceae bacterium (assembly GCA_050748185.1). Lineage (GTDB taxonomy): Bacteria > Acidobacteriota > Blastocatellia > Pyrinomonadales > Pyrinomonadaceae > JACCRA01. Next base: position 5,083 of record JBOGOY010000065.1, on the reverse strand, counting down.
TGGTTCGGTTCCCACCCGGAGCCTGCTCTTTCGACCACCGGCGTGCGGGCCGGATTATACCGCAGCGCCGTCCGAGGAATCAGGGTTTGACCTAAGCCGCTTTCAAGCCGGCGAGGGCGCGCGAGCCGGAGACCAAGTCAGCCGCGCCGAACAGTGAGCTTACTTCTTTTCGAGAACGACAAGGAGTCGGGTGGCGAACAAAGACGGAAACAGATCGCAACCCTTGTCTATGAGGCGCATTAACGGTAAGGCGAAGGTCGGGTACAGTTGCGGCCGAGAGTAGCCTCCGGATGCCACGTAAGAGATGGCTGACAGTCGCCTCACCTTGAGCAGCTTCCAATCACCCATAGCCGTCTCGAATTCCTTCCGAACGAACACTCTGCTCGCGTTCGCCTGAGCCGCGTAGTAATCGAGATCGCCGGCAGACCAGCCGGGCGGGGCAAACCATTGAATGCGCTCTCTCAGGCCGAGGGATTCGGGGTGAAGCAGGCCGAAAATCAGGTAGCCCAACACGCTTAAACTTGGCTCGAAGATGATCACCCGCCCGCCCGGCGCTAACACCCGACTGAACTCCTTGAAGGCCGTGCCGGGGTGTCTCAAATGGTGAAACACATCGAACAAAATCAGGCCGGATACGGATGCGTCAGGGAAGGACAGGGAGTAAGCGTTTTCGACGCGATCGAGCCACGGGTGCGGGAACAGGTCGGTACGGAGACAGCCGGGGAGCGCCTCTTTAATGTTGCCGATGCCGGAGCCAAGCTCGACGACCAAACCTGTCGCAGGGCCACGGACGTTCGCGGCAATCAGTTCGTGAAAAGACCGGTAGATCAATCTGAGGAGCGGCTTCTTCTCCCAACCGCGCAGGTTACGCTTTAGACTCTCTTGATGCCGCTCTGCGTTATTCATCGTCTCGCACTTCACGCCGGAGCCCGACGCCCGCGCTGACGCGCGGTGGTCGGCGCGGAGCGGAGACAGGTTGACGTCTCAGGCGCGCGAGCCACGGCCGGGCCTTCAACTGCCAGAAGCCGATCAGGCACATCCGCGCGAGCAGAATCCCGTGCCGGAAGACGCGCACTTTCGATTCACCGGCGGTGCGCCGCTGGTATCGCACCGGCAGTTCGACGATCTTGAACCCGAGTCGCGCCGCGCCGAACAGCAGGTCGAAATCGCCGAACGGATCGAACTCGCCGAAGTAATGGCGGTTGGCCGCAATCCGCAGGTAATCTTTCTTGCGGAGCACTTTGGTCCCACACAGCGTATCTTTGATCCGCTGGCCGAGCAGCCAAGTGAAAATCCAACTGAAGGACTTGTTACCGAGCAGGTTGAGAGATTTCATCGCCTGATCCGCGAGCGGGTAAACGAGCCGCGTGCCGTTGATGAAGTCGCCCTTCCCTCTCACCACGGCGTCGAAAAACTTGGGCAAGTCTTCCGGCGGCACGGTCAGGTCGGCGTCCAGAATCATCAACACCTCGCCCGACGCGGCGGCGAAGCCTTTCCGCACGGCGTCGCCCTTACCCAGTTTCAACATCAGATTGGCCGACGTGTCGCGCGCCGCCGCGCGCCCTTCGCGCGGCACCTGTTCGATGAGTTTAATGTCCTTGCGCCCCCGCCACCGCTCGATCTGGAGGCGAATCTCCTCCACCGTCCCGTCGGTCGAATCACCGTCAACGAAGATGAGTTCGGTGTGTGAGCCCATCGCCGGCGTTCGTTCGACGCAGGCGGCGATGTTGCCCGCCTCGTTGCGACAAGGCACGACGACGGAGCAGGTCGCGCTCTCACTGCCCGGCGCGGGGGCCGGCGGCGCGGGCCGCACGACGAAATAGTTCAGCAGCGCGGCACGGGCCAGCCACCCGCCCCGGCGGCGCGGCCACCGGTTGGCCCGCTCCGCCAGCCACGGCAACCGCCGCGGCATGAGCATCCCGGCGCCCGATTCGAGCACCTCGAAATCCGTGAGATGGAAAAGGTTCTCCAGATCGGCAACGTCCAGCCAGTTCTGCCGCAACTGCGGCATCTTCAGCCCGAGTTTTTCAGCGATGGCGAGAGCCGGCCGCCACGCGAAACTGCTGGTCGTCACGATCACCCGCGTCTCCGGCCCGCACACCTGCTCCAACGAGCGCAAGACCTCCCACACGTCTGCGAGGTGTCCGACCAGATCGGAGAGGATGACGAAATCAAAAACTCGTCGCAGCGGCAACCGTTCCGCGTCGGCTTGAATGAAACAGTAGGCGGGATATTTTTGACGGGCGATTTCAAGCATTCGGGGGCTCAAGTCAACGCCGACGCCCAAACCCGGCCGCACCGAGGCGAGCAACTCGCCCGTCGCGCAGCCTAACTCCAGCACGGCCTTACCCGGCGGGATGACCTTCCGGCAGAGTTCCTCCAGCGTCTCGTGGTAATAACTATTCCGCCGCCGCCAACCCTCTCGGCGGGGGGCGAATTGATCGTAATGTGTCTTGAGTTCACTCTTGTCCATAACCCGACGCTGTTATACAAACAAATCAGTCATAAGGCAAAAAGTCGAAGTTGAAGGTCCGACCTTGTTCGGCGCGCCGAACGGGAGGCCGGTGACGAATCACTGTTTTCCCCTCTTTACGTGTCAGTTCCGCACAGGCCTTTCGCCGTGCGCTTCGAGTTTCGGCCGAGCGATTTATTATGCGGGCGCGTTGCCTGATGACTGCGAGGCACGCCCACGCCATGTTGCGCGGCGGGCGCGGCGGGGGTATTTTCTTGCGTTGAAAGCTAGGAACAATGTGCGCGATTCGCTTTGTCTCTGACGTCACTCTCAGCAAATCGGGCTACTCACGGAACTGATTCTTTCCGCTCTGAATGTCGGGATAATATGCAAGAACGCTGGCGGGCTTTCGGGCCGTATCTGACGGCCCTGTCTATTTTTATCGGGTCACGCATTGTCATGCTCTTAGCCGTGACATTCGCGGTCATGTTTGTCCCGCAGAACAGCGGGTCCGGTTACTGGAACGTGGGCGCTTGGTACGGGTATTTGCTGCGGTACGATGCAGGTTGGTACCTCACCATTCTGAAGCACGGTTACACCTACGACGGCAACGATGCGGCCGAGCACCCAGTGGCGTTTTTCCCGCTCTACCCTTTGAGTTGCAAACTTGCCACTCTCCTCGGCGTCGACACCAACTTCTCGCTTGTCTTGGTTTCAAACCTCGCGATCCTCGTGGCGATCCCGCTGACCTACAAGCTGATTAGCGATCATTACAGTAAGGAGACCGCACTCTGCACGGTAGCCCTCCTCTCGTTTTTCCCGACTTCACTCTTCTTCTCCGCCGGGTACGCCGAGTCGCTATCGTTGCTGCTGATCATCAGCTTCTTCCTTTTATTGGGGAAAGAGCGATACCTGCTCGCGGCGGCCTGCGCCGGACTGGCCCACGCCGCGCGGCCCACCAGCATCGTCCTCTTCTTGCCGCTCGCGTGGGCGCTGTGGCGACGATTCTCTCACGAGCCGTGGCGACTGGTGCTCTCTCTCGGCGCTTACGCGATCATCGCGACTTCGGGCTTATGGCTCTACATGCTTTACTTGTGGGTCGCATTCGGCAAGCCCCTCGCCTTCGCATCGGCGTTGGGAGGGTGGGCTCCGAGATGGCGGATGAGCCTCCTCGAAGTTCTCACCCTGCGCCCTTTTGAGTTTCTGGGCGAGGTTTGGAAAACCGGACTTCACCCAAATTCACTTGACCCTTGGTTCTTTCTTTTATTCGTGGCCCTCATCGCGATCTTCTGGAAACGGCTGCCAACGTCGTTCGCCCTGTTCGCCGCCGGCAGTTGCCTGCTGCCTTATCTCACGCGGAGCGGGACGTGGGGGTTCATGTCTTTCACGAGGTACATCCTGTTAATCTTCCCGGCGTTCGCGATCGCGGGGGAATTGCTCAAAAGAAGTGTCGGGCTGAGCTTGACCGTCACAGGCTTACTGGCGGCCATGTTATTTATGTACACAGTGATGTTCGCGCAGTGGTATTGGGTGGGTTGAGTGCCGGCGCGGGCATCACCCGACAGAATCGAGTCAAAGGTCGCACATGCTTTTATCCGTCATTATCCCCTGCTACAACGAAGTAGCTGTACTGCGAGAGGCATACCGGCAACTTACCGCCGCCCTCGATCAGCTTCGGCCGCTCGAGTACGAACTTATCTACGTGGACGACGGCAGCAGAGACGAGACAGTGGAAGTCATCCGCCAGCTACAGTCGGAGGCAGGGCAGGTGCGGGCGGTTCTCCTGTCTCGCAATTTTGGTCACCAAGTGGCTGTGACCGCCGGGTTGGAGCACGCTTCCGGCGAGGCCGCGATTGTCATCGACGCGGACCTGCAAGACCCACCCGAGGTAATTCTGGAAATGGTCGCCCGCTGGCGCGACGGGTATCAGGTTGTTTACGGAGTGCGAACCGAGCGGTCTGGGGAGAAGGCCTTCAAGCGGTGGACCGCCAAAGTTTTTTACCGATTGCTGAACCGCCTGTCCCGCGTGCACATCCCGATCGACGCCGGCGATTTCCGGCTGATGGACCGCAGTGTGGTTGATGCGTTGCTCGCGATGCCGGAGCGGGATCGTTTTCTGAGAGGCATGGTGAGTTGGGCTGGCTTCAGGCAGGTCGCCGTCTTCTACCAACGTGCGCCACGGCTGGCGGGCACGAGCAAATACCCCCTCTTGAAAATGATAAACCTCGCGCTCGACGGAGTGATCTCTTTTTCCTACCTACCGCTCCGGCTCTCCGTGTGGACCGGCTTTATAATCATTGGACTGATCATCATCTTAATCTTCTACGCCCTCGTGGCGCGACTGTACACCAATGATTGGGTGCGCGGATGGGCCTCGCTGTTCATCGCCGTCCTTTTCATGGGCGGCGTCCAACTCATCTTCCTCGGCATCATCGGCGAATATATCGTGAGGATTTACGGCGAGGTCAAGCAGCGGCCGCTCTACTTCGTGCAGGACTTGATCGGCTTCCGGGCGGATGCCGTCCACCCGCCCGCCGCCTCATCTTGGCGAGGGGTGGGACGCCCATCAGTCAACACTAGGCTTGCGGCACAACACCTGATACTGCGCGCCGAGGGGCAGCCGGGTGACAT
>JBOGOY010000064.1:0-10423 GCA_050748185.1 Pyrinomonadaceae bacterium | reverse complement strand
CTTCGACACGGTCTGCCTTCATAGTTCCGTCAACTTAGGAAAGGATGAAGGCGGAAGGATGAAGGATGAAATAAGAATGCGCGCTGCTGTTTCTTCCTCTTTTCATCCTCATCCTTCATCCTTCCGCCTTCATCCTTTCCTACCCTCCCGCAGCGGCGCGGCGGCGCGTGGCCGTGGCCGCGTCCGTGAGGGTGACGGCCTCTGGCGGCATCTCGCTGTTGGCGACATCGCGCAGGGAAAGTCCCTGCCGGACCAGCAGCGCGAGGCCGACCGCCGTCCACGCCACGACGCGCGCCTTGCGGACGATTGCGAGCGTCACACCGACGCCGGTGCCGAATCTGAGGGCTTTGGTAATCAATCCCGTCCCCGCCTCGTCCACGCCGACGCGCATCGGGATGAACTTGAAGATGACAGTAATCAGTCGCTCGACCGAGCCGAGCACGAAAGCGCTCAAGATAGTCACCGGCACGTTGATGAAATAGAGCGTGGCGTAAATCTCGGCGACCGTCGCGAGGTGGAAGCCGAAGTCGCAGAGCAGGATCGGCAGGAAGCGTTTCTGGTTACGGCCGTAAAAGCCGTAGACGCGCTCTTCCAGCGAGCGGGCGCGCTCGCGCTTCGTCTCCAGAAAGCGCCGCGCCAGTCCCCGCCCGTAAAAGAATTCAAGCGTGCCGCTCAAAAATTTCCACTGCCGCCGCAGCACGAAGTAGGCAATGGTGACGACGACGGCGACGCCTGCGAGCGTGGCATAGCCCGTGACGCGCAGGCGCGGCGAGAGCGGAAAGCTCAACATCAACGCCACCGTGCCGGCGAAGATGAAGAAGGCGACCGACAGCATGTAAAAAGAGTTTTCGACGGCGATGGCCGAGAGGCTCGCCACCAGCGGTACACGATGCCGAACCTGCGCCGCCTTGGCCGGCTCGCTGACCACCATCCCGAGCGGCGTCAGGTTCCCCATCGCGTCGCCCGCGAGGTAGGCGCGGAAAGCGTCGCGGAAGCGCAGCGTGTGCGGCGCTTCAAAACACTGTGTCCACGCCAGCGCCCGCAGCGCCGGCCTGACGCCCGAAATGAAGAGCACCAAAAGAAATCCCGCGCCGAGTTGCCGGATGTTCTCCCAGATGTTCCGCGGGCCTGCCTTCCAGATGAAGTAGGCGAACAGCGCGAAGCCGAGCAGCGCGAAGATGACGCTGCCGGCCCGGGCCAGTTTCGACTTACCTTTGACGGGCATGGGACTGCTCATATCCGGCGCGGACGCGCCGCGAAGACCGTTAAATAGTGAACAGTGACAAGTGACAGGTGACAAGAGAAGAGCGTAAATAGTGACAGGTGACAGATTGTTCTGGCTGGTCACTCGTCACCTGTCACTTGTCACTCGGTCACTGTTCACTTTCTGCTCCTGTCACTTGTCACTTGTCACTCATCACTGTTGAGTCATTGATGTTGTCGCCGCGGCGACTGCAAGATACGCCATACAAGCCGCCTGCCACAACCGCCGCCCGCCCCCGCTTTTGCGACTTTCCGGCCATTGACGGGCTAACAACCACAGGAGCGAGAGGGCAAGGCAAAGGCACGGCCCGAAAGGGGATGCCCCCTGCCGGATATTTACGACGAAAGATAAACAAGGGTGACAGGCGCCGGACGACGAATAGAGGCCGAAATAGCTTTTTACCCAATGTGTGACTTCGTTCTTCGCTCCGCTGGGGCGAATGAATCCCACATTGGGGGTTTTTATCTGGTCACTCGTCACCCGTCACTCGTCACGGCCTTCGCGGGTTGACCGCGGCCCGTCTGATCGGCGATTCTTAAGCTTCCGATCGGTCCCGGCTCTGCAATTCAATCCAGACAGAAACGAGTCTTTAAAGATGAGTACAGCAGCGACAGAACTTTTGACCGGCTCGCCTTTGACCGTCTATTCCGAGGACGAGCAGATGTTCCGCGCCTCTGTGCGCGAATTCGCCGAGGGCGAACTTGTGCCCCGCCGCGAGGAGATGGACGAGCACGCGAAGATGGATCCGGCCGTCCTCAAACACCTCTTCGACCTCGGCCTGATGGGCATCGAGACCCCCGAAGAGTACGGCGGCGCGGGCGCGTCGTTCTTCTCCGCGATCATCGGCGTCGAAGAGTTGTCGCGCGTCGATCCTTCGGTCGGCGTCCTGATGGACGTGCAGAACACGCTGGTCAATAACGCTCTCATCCGCTGGGGCAACCCCGAGCAGAAGAAGAAATACTTGCCGCGTCTTGCCGCCGACACGGTCGGCGCTTACGCCCTGTCCGAAGCCGGCTCCGGCTCAGACGCCTTCGCGATGCAGACGAAGGCCGCGGACAAGGGCGACCACTACGTCCTGAACGGTCAGAAACTCTGGATCACCAACGGCATCGAGGCCGAAATCTTCGTCGTCTTCGCCAACGCGAAACCGGAAGAAGGCTACAAAGGTATCACCGCCTTCATCGTCGAGAAGAGTTTTGAGGGCTTTGCGGTCGGCAAGAAAGAGAACAAGCTCGGCATCCGCGCTTCTTCGACCACCGAGATCATCTTCGACAACTGCCGCGTGCCGAAAGAGAATCTGCTCGGCGAATTCGGCAAAGGTTACAAAGTTTCGATTGAGACTTTGAACGAGGGGCGCATCGGCATCGGCGCGCAGATGATCGGCCTCGCCCGCGGCGCGCTCGAAGCGGCCCTTCGTTACACGGCCGAGCGCCAGCAGTTCGGCAAATCGATCAACCAGTTTCAGGGCGTCCAGTTCCAACTGGCCGAAATGGCGACCGAGCTTGAAGCCGCGCGCCTGTTGGTCTATAACGCCGCCCGCTTGAAAGATGCCGGATTGCCTTTCGTCAAAGAAGCCGCGATGGCGAAACTTTACTCGTCGCGCGTCGCCGAGGCCGTCTCGTCCAAAGCCATCGAACTCTACGGCGGTTATGGTTTCGTCAAAGATTATCCGGTCGAGAAGTTCTGGCGCGACTCGAAGATCGGCGCGATCTACGAAGGCACCTCGAACATGCAGTTGCAGACCATCGCCAAGCTCATCATGAGCGGCAAGTAGCCGCTCGGACAGTAAAGTTGACGGCCGAAGAGATCAGACAATACTTGTCGGAATTGAACGACGAGTTGCGCGGGGTAGAGGTCAAAGGCGAGATTTCCTTGTACGGCGGCGCGGTGATGTGTCTGGCTTATAACGCGCGTCTTGCCACCAAAGACATAGACGCCGTCTTCGTTCCCGTCAGGCACATCCGGCGCGCGGCGGGGCTCGTCGCCGAGAGACACGGGCTGCGTAAAGACTGGCTCAATTATGCCGTCAAGATGTTTTTGACCGAGCACAGCAAACGGCTTTTCCTGTCTCTGTCACACCTGACCGTGTACGTCCCCGAACCAGATTATTTGCTGGCGATGAAAGCCATCGCCGGGCGGGTTGATTCAACAGACAGAGACGATCTGATTTTTCTCATCCGAGCGTTGGGCATCGAGAATGCCGGCAAGGTCATCGAGATCGTGTCGCGGTATTACCCCCACAAGCAAGTTAAGCCGGAGACGCAAGCTTTCATTGAGGAGTTTTTCGACCGGTGATCAGCCTCCCGGAACTCAAAAGGCAGATCGAAGCTGATCCGGCCCATGAGATCATCCACCTCATGGATTTTGTGGATGATTTCCGTTATTACCGGGACGCCGGAGCGATCAGCGAGCCGTTCGCTTTCGACCACGAGCGGCTGGACGCCCTGCTGGCATCAACGATTGAATATCTGTGTGATGAGATGGGGATGACGCCGCCGGCTTGGTTGGAAGGAGTGCCTTCCTGTCAAACGCCTTATTTTGTCTCGGGCCTTGAGAGCCTTAAAAGTTTTACACTGGTGCAAAGCCCCGCTCGCTTTCGCCTGCGGAAAATCTTTGTCCTCGAAAATTTCCTGAGCCGCGTTTAGCGACTTATCACGGAGCAGTCAACTGATGGCGGCGTCACGCATACAAGTCTTCGAGCAGATGCTTGAGAGCGAGCCCGACAACTCTTTGGTGATGTTCGGGCTGGCGAAGGAATATGAGAAAGAGGGCCGGCACGAGGACGTAAGCCGCCTGCTCTCCGGCTATCTCGCACGCACCGACGACGAAGGCAACGCCTACGGGATGCTCGCCCGCGCTTACGACAAGTTAGGACAACGCGACGAAGCGCGACGAGCTTACGAGCGCGGCATCGAAGCGGCGATGCGGCACGGCCACCCTTCGATGGCGGAAGATTACCGGGCGGCGCTGGCGGGGGATGACGAGGAGTTTTGAGGTCACAGATGGACGAACTGATTTTTGTAGTCGAAGACGCGCCTGAAGGCGGCTACATGGCGCGAGCCCTCGGCGCTTCGATCTTCACCGAGGCCGTCGAGATCGTCGGCCTCGGTGAGATGGTGCGCGACGCCGTCCGCTGCCACTTCGACGAGGGGCAGAGCCCGCGCGAAGTAATCATTAGAATCTGACTTTTTCATTTGAGGTATTAAATATGGCAACCGAATTGAAGGCGCGCGAAGACCGGGGCCTCGGCCGCGAGCAGATGCTCTCGATCTACCGGACGATGTACACCTCGCGGCGGATGGACGACAAAGAGATTCAGCTCAAGGCGCAGAGCAAAATCTTTTTCCAGATCAGCGGCGCGGGCCACGAGGCCATCCTGACCGCCGCCGGCATGGCGTTAAAGCCGGGTTACGACTGGTTCTATCCCTACTACCGCGACCGCGCGCTCTGCCTGCAACTTGGCATGACGCCGCTTGAAATGCTGCTCTCGGCCGTCGCCGCCGAGGCCGACCCGAACTCGCACGGCCGGCAGATGCCATCCCACTGGGGCCACAAGAAACTGAATATCGTCTCGCAGTCTTCGCCCACGGGGACGCAGTTCCTGCAAGCCACGGGCTGCGCCGAGGCGAGCTACCGCGCGTCGCTCCTCGATGAGTTGAAAGACAAGGTCACGGGTTTTAAGGGAGACGAGGTGGTCTATTGCTCGACCGGCGACGGCACGACGAGTCAAGGCGAGTTCTGGGAGGCGCTCAATACCTCTTGCAACCTGAAACTCCCCGTCATCTTCCTCGTCGAAGACAACGGCTACGCCATCAGCGTGCCCGTCGAGGTGCAGACCGCGGGCGGCGATGTCTCGCGTCTCGTCTCCGGCTTCCCCGATCTCTTCATCCAGAAGTGCGACGGAACCGACGCGGTCGAATCTTTCGAGACGATGCAGCGCGCCGTCGCATATTGCCGCGCGCGCCGGGGGCCGGCGCTGGTCCATGCCAAAGTCATTCGCCCTTACTCGCACTCGCTTTCGGACGACGAACGCCTGTACCGCCCCGACGAGGAGCGCGCGACGGACGCCGAGCGCGACCCAGTCAAGCGATTCGGCGCGCTCCTCATCGACGAAGGATTCGTCACGCAGGAGGAACTGCAAAAAATCAAAGAAGAGATTGACGCCGAGATCAACGTGGCGACCGACCTCGCGCTCCCCAGCCCGCAGCCCGACCCCAAAACGGCGACCGATTTCGTCTATTCGCCCGACCTCGATCCAACCTCGCCGGAATTCGACACCGAAACGGGTGCCGAACTTTCCGGCAATCCGGGGACGATGGCCGACGGCATCAACCGCTGCCTGCACGAAGAGTTGGCGCGCGATCCACGCATCGTCGTCTTCGGCGAGGACGTGGCCGACTGTTCGCGCGAGGAGCACATCGAACAGGTCAAGGGCAAGGGCGGCGTCTTCAAGGTGACGGCCAACCTGCAACGCAAGTTCGGCGGCGCGCGCGTCTTCAACTCGCCGCTCGCCGAAGCCAATATCGTCGGCCGCGCGATCGGCATGGCGACGCGCGGCTTAAAGCCGGTCGTCGAGATTCAGTTCTTCGACTACATCTGGCCCGCTTACCACCAGATCAGAAACGAACTCGCGCTGATGCGCTGGCGCTCGGGCAACGAGTGGAAGTGCCCCGTCGTGATCCGCGTCCCCGTCGGCGGCTATCTCAAAGGCGGCGCGGTCTATCACTCGCAATCGGGCGACACGATCTTCACGCACGTGCCCGGCCTGCGGGTCGTCTATCCGTCGAACGCGCTCGACGCCAATGGACTCTTACGCACCGCGATCCGCTGCGACGACCCCGTGATCTTCCTCGAACACAAGCACCTCTACCGGCAGGCTTATAACAAATCGCAGTATCCGCCCGTCGATTTCATGGTCCCGTTTGGCAAGGCCAAGACGGTGCGCGAAGGCACGGACCTCACGATCATCACCTACGGCGCGCTGGTCCAGCGCTCGCTCGTCGCCGCGAAGCAGGCCGAACAACAGCAGGGCACGAGCGTCGAAGTCATCGACCTCCGCACACTCGCGCCCTACGACTGGGAAGCGATCGCGCGCAGTGTGAAGAAGACCAACCGCGTGATCGTCGCTCACGAAGATACGCTGTCGCACGGCTTCGGCGCGGAGATCGCGGCGCGCATCTCCGACGAGTTGTTCGAGTATTTGGACGCGCCCGTGCGCCGCGTCGCCGCGCTCGACACCTTCGTCGCCTACGCCCCGCAGGTCGAAGACGCCATCCTGCCGCAGGTCGAAGACGTGGCGCGGGCGATCACGGAACTACGCGCTTACTGAAAGCAGAAGTGATTTACCTGTGTGAGGGTATCAGTGAGGCGGCTATAGCAAATGGCCGCCTTGTTTATTCTGCTGAGGGCGAGCGGACGACCTCATGCCCTACGCACTACCAGACACGTCTGCGCGAAGGGCGCGCGACGTGACGCCTAATTCGCCCCCCCGAACTGAATCCACTGCCGCGGAGAAGAAGGTATTTCCCTCGCCGTGTGCAAGTGCTACAATGCGCGTCCGCTCTCGACGCTCATCACTCTGGGACTAAAACAAGTTGAAGCACTCTCACGACGGATTAGTTTCCCTTCTCCGGCCGCCGTCGCCGTCAGACGTTAGTTCGTGAGGATGGGAACATTCGTCCGCTCCGTCCGTTCAACCGTGGCGCGGAAAGATTTTTTTTCAAGATGACCCGCCGTCCGACGCTCTACGCGCTCGTCTTGAAGGAAACGTCAGACCGCTCGTCGGAAAATCAGGAGGCCTTTGATGAAAACCGTTATTAATCGTGTTGCGCTGGCGCTCGGCACCTTCTTACTCGCGCTGTCGGCCGCGGGCGGCGCGCTCGCCCAGTCCGGCACGTCTTCAGTGCGCGGGACGGTGACAGACCCGCAAGGCAACGTCGTCGCGGGTGCGTCCGTGACCCTCTCTGACGCCGAAAAGGCGTTCACCCGCACGCAGACCACGGTCGAGGATGGGGGCTACGTCTTCAACTCCGTGCCGCCCGGTGTCTATACCCTCGTGATCGAGGCGCAGGGTTTCAAGAAGGTGCTCGCGTCGGAAGTGCGCGCGGAGGTGAACACGCCGACCGACTTCGACGTCCGGCTCGAAGTGGGCAGCGTCAGCGAGGAGATCGGGGTGTCGGCCAGCGTCGAAGCGCCGCTCAACACCACGGATGCGACCATCGGCAACACTTTCACCGAGCGCCAGATCCTGCAACTTCCGCTCGATGCACGCAACGTCGCCGGCCTGTTAAGCCTCCAGCCGGGCGTCACCTTCATCGGGAACGTCGATCAGCGGGGCGAGACGACCGACTACCGTAACGGCTCGGTCAACGGCGGCAAGAGCGATCAGTCCAACGTCACGCTCGACGGCGTGGACGTCAACGACCAGCAGAACCAGTTCGCCTTCAACAGCGTGTTGCGGGTCACACCCGACTCGGTGCAGGAGTTTCGCGTGACGACGACGAACCCGAACGCCGAACAAGGGCGCTCTTCGGGCGCGCAGATTTCGCTCGTCACCAAGTCGGGCTCGAACGATTGGCACGGGAGCCTCTACGAGTTTCACCGCAACACGGTGACGACCGCTAACACCTTCTTCAACAACGCGGCTGGCAGCTATGGGCCGAACGACGCGGCGGTGCGCGGCGGTTTCGCGCGCGCGGGCGACGCTCGCGTCCCGCGCCCGAAACTTTTGCGTAACCTCTTCGGCGGCCGGCTCGCCGGCCCCATCCTCAAGGATCGCCTCTTCTTCTTCTTCAACTACGAGGGCCGCCGCGACGCGCGCGAGGAGTCGGTGCTGCGCACCGTCCCGACCGCCTCCCTGCGTCAGGGTATCTACCGCTATAACGTCGCGGGCGGCGGCTTCGCGGAGCTGACGCCGGCTCAGATCAACACGCGCTACGGCTTCGGCCCGAACGCGGCGGTGCTGGCCGTCCTCCAGCAGTACCCGCTCCCGAACACGCTGGAAGCCGGCGACGGCCGCAACACCCAAGGCTTCCGCTTCAACGCGCCCGTCTCGCTGAAGTGGAACACCTACACGGCTCGCTTCGACTTCAACCTCACGCGCGACGGTCGCCACAACCTTTCATGGCGCGGCATCCTCCAAGACGACGCGGAGAACTCCTCTCCGCAGTACCCCGGCCTCGCGCCGAACACAAACTCGCTCAACAACAGCAAGGGCTTCGCCGTCAATTACCTTGCCGCGCTCACGCCCGCGATGACCAGCACCCTGCGCTACGGCTTCACGCGCCAAGACATCGAGAACGCGGGAGCCGCGACGGCCGCGCCCGTCGTGACCTTCACCGGCCTGTCAAGCCTCGTCTCCACCTCGCGCAACTTCGAGCGCACGACGCCCGTCCACAACCTCGTCGAAGACATATCGTGGGTGCGCGGCAAGCACACGTTTCAGTTCGGCGGCAACGTCCGCTACATCACCAACAGCAGCGTCAACTTCTCGAACTCCTACTCGACGGCGCAGACGCGCCGCTCGCGCCTGACCTCGACGACCCCCTTGCGCATCCCCGGCGCGTCCGACCGCTCGACCGAGGAGTCTCTGGTCACGCTACTCGGCCTCGTCACCTACGCCAACGCCATCTACAACTACGACAGCATGGGCCGCTCGCTCGCGCCGGGCGAACCTCTCAAGCGCGACTTCGGGGCGAGCGAGTACGAAGTCTACGGGCAGGACAGTTGGCGCGTGCGCCCGAACCTGACCATCTCCTTCGGCCTGCGCTACTCGCTCTACTCGCCGCCCTACGAGAAGAACGGCAATCAGGTCGCGCCGTCCGTGCGGCTCGGCGAGTGGTTCGAGTTGCGCCGCGGTTTGATGGAGGCGGGCCGCCCGGCCTATGAGGCTCCGCGTATCTCCTTCGATCTGGCCGGCCCCGTTAATAACCGACGCGGCTTCTACGACTGGGACAAGAACAACTTCGCCCCGCGCGTCGCCTTCGCCTACTCGCCCAGCTTCAAGTCCGGCTGGCTCGCGCGGCTGACGGGCGGTGAGGGCGCGACGGTGCTCCGCGGCGGCTATGCAATCGTCTATGACCGCATCGGCGCGTCGCTCGCCACCGTCTTCGACTCGAACAACGCCTTCGGCCTCTCGAACCAATTCGAGCCCGCGCTCACGTCCGTGGCGACCGCGCCGCGCTTCACGGGACTGAACAATTTGCCCTCGACCCTGCCGCCCGATCCGGGCACGGGCTTCCCCGCGACGCCGCCGAACTTCGGCCAGTCCAACGCCGCCATCGACGACACGCTGACGACGCCCTATTCCGAGCAGATCAACTTCTCCGTCCAGCGGCAACTGCCGAAAAGCTTCACGCTCGAAGTGGCCTACGTCGGCCGCCTCGGCCACAACCTCCTCGTCAACGACGACGTAGCGATGCCGCTCAATCTTCGCGACTCGCGCTCAGGCGTGGATTACTTCACCGCGATCGACCAACTCCTCAACTTCACGTCGCGCTCGTCGGTGACGCCGATTGCGTTCTGGGAGAACCTGTTCCCCGGCCTCGCGGGCGCGGGGCTGACGGCGACGCAGGGGGCGTGGGAGCATTTCAGCCCAAACGGCGACGATCCTTACGGTCCCGACTACATCACCGGGCTCGAACAACTGGACCGCTTCTGCAACCCGGTGTGCAGCACCTTCGGGCCGAATGCCTTCTTCGACCCGCAGTACGTCAACCTCAACACGTTCCGCTCGATCATGCCGACGAGCTATCACGCGATGCAGGTGCTCTTGCGCAAGCGCTTCAGCGCGGGCACACAGTTCGATTTCAACTACACGCTCTCGAAGTCGATCGATTGGTCGTCGCGCGCCGAGCGCAACGGGCTCTTCGTCGATTCGAGTTCGACCATCAATGCGTGGCAGCCGAACCTGCGGCAAGGGCCGTCCGAGTACGACATGCGCCACAACCTCAACTTTAACGGCATCGCCGAGTTGCCGCTCGGGCGCGGGCGCAAATTCGGCGGTGACCTGTCCGGCTGGCAGGACGCGATCTTGGGAGGCTGGCAGCTCTCGGGCATCTGGCGCTGGACCTCTGGGCTGCCGACGTGGATCGGCAACGGCTCCAACTGGCCGACCAACTGGAAGTGGTCGGCCGCGGCCACTTCGACGGGGCCGGTGCC
>JBOGOY010000063.1:0-10434 GCA_050748185.1 Pyrinomonadaceae bacterium | reverse complement strand
ATCTCGGCCAGCAGGCCCATCAGGAAGAACTGGACCCCGACGGCGAACATCACGATCGCAAGTACCGGCAGCGGTGTCTGCACGAAGTCGGCGCGGCCGACGAGTTTCCAATAGATGGCGAGCAACCCGGCGAGCAGCGAGACCGCGAAGGCGGCGAGGCCGAACGTGCCGAAGACATAGATCGGCTTCGTGTGATACGAAGCCATGAACTTGATCGTGACGAGATCAAAGACCACCTTCAGCGTGCGCGACAGCCCGTACTTCGATTTGCCCATCGTGCGCGCGTGGTGCTCGACGGGCAACTCGGTGACGCGCGCGCCGGCCCAACTCGCGTAGATCGGAATGAAGCGGTGCATCTCGCCGTAGAGTCGCACGTCCGAGATCACGTCGCGGCGGTAGGCTTTCAGGGAACAGCCGTAGTCGTGCAGATAGACGCCGCTGATCCCGGAGATCAGGCGGTTGGCGATCATCGAAGGGAGTTTGCGCGTCACGGCCTTGTCCTGCCGGTTCTTGCGCCAGCCCGAAACCACGTCGTAGCCCTCGTCGAGCTTTTCCAACAGGCGCTTGATGTCGGCCGGGTCGTTCTGCATGTCGGCGTCCATCGGAATCAGCACGCGGCCGCGCGCGGCGTCGATGCCGGCACTCATCGCCGCGGTCTGGCCGTAGTTGCGCCTGAGGGCGATGACGCGCACGCGCCGGTCGCTCGCCGCGATCTCGCGCAGCGCCGCGAGGCTCCCGTCGGTCGAGCCGTCATCCACGTAAATGATCTCGGCGGTGCGGCCGAGCGCCGAGAGCGCCGCGTCGAGTTTCTGGTGCAGCGGCGGCAGGTTCGGCTCTTCGTTATAGACGGGCAGGAACACGGAGATGTCCGGCGCGACGTCTGCTGCCGCCTCGGCCGACTCAAGCTCAACGGCCCGAACCTCAACCGGCGCGGCCGGCGGCAGTTCCACGCGCCGACGCCTCAATGTCTCTTCTTCGTCGAATGCTCTCATCAATCGATTCTCCGCGCCACGCACAGGGCCGAGACGCCGAAGGGTAAGTTGGCGCGGCGCAGGACGTGGCGCTCCGCGCCGAGCAAGCGCCCGAGCACCCCGTTTAGGGCCGGGACGTTGAGGTTGTTTTCCGAAGCGGGGCGCGCGCCCGTCAGACGCATCAGCACGCGGCCCGCGAGGATCGGCGCGAAGAAAGTGAGGTTCGCGTAGGTGGCGCGCTCGATCTCAAAGCCGGCCTCGCGGACCACCCGCCGCAACCGCGGCAGCGTGTAGCGCCGGCGGTGCTGGCTCACGTCGTCCTGCACGCCCCACAGCCACATGAACGCCGGCACGAACAGCAGCGCCCGCCCGCCCGGCCGCAGCACGCGCTGCATTTCCCGTAGGCCCGACACGTCGTCGTCCAGATGTTCGACCACGTCGAGCGCGGTGACGAGATCGAAAGTCTGGTCCGGGTATGGTAGCCGCTCGGCCTCGCCCAGCGTCACACGGTCCAGCCCGCGCGCACGGCAAAACGCGAGCGCCTCTTCGGACACGTCCACGCCCTCGGCCTCGCCAAATTTGTCTAACATCTCCAGATTCGCGCCCGTCCCGCACCCCACGTCGAGAATCCGCAACCGCTGCGCGCCGTTGCCGTTTGCGGCCCCGCTCACGATCCCCGCGAGGAAGCTCTCAAGGATGCGCCGCCGCCCGGCGAACCACCAGTGCGTGCCCTCGACCTCGGACATAATCGCGTAAGTGTGCGTCTGCATGTGAATGATAACTGGTGAATGGTGAATGACACCGGCTGTTCTCAATATTTACCATTCGCCATTTACTATTGACCTCCTACCCGGCCTAACCCGCGCCAACTATTCCGGTTGTGCCAACCGATCTCGACTTCGGTCGCGCCGATTTCGCGCCACCAGTCGGCGAACTCCGCGCGCGGGATGTAGAACGCCGTCGGGGCGACGAGGTGATCGAAGACGATGGTATGCTGCTCGCGCCAGCCGAACCGCGAGATCGCGCTGAGGTAATCATTGTAGAACAGTCGGCCCGCCACGCGCCCGCCGCGCGGGCCGCGGTTCAGCGGGCCGTAGACCAGTTTGGTCGCCGCGTAGACGCAGGCCGCTGGCAGCTTCGACAAGTGCAGCAGCGAGCGGCGGCTGATCCGAGAAGTCAGGCGCTCGCGCAGCGGCGACACCCAGCGCGTGATCCACTCGTTATTCTCCGCGCCGTAAACCCATGCCGACAAATGCCCACCCGCGCGCACCTGTGACGCCAACGCGCGGAAGCCTTCGCGCGGGCTTGGCAGATGGTGCAGCACGCCGACCGAAAAGGCGTAATCAAAACATTCCCGTCGTAGCGGCAAGCGGTAGATGTCGGCTTGGATGACGTGCGCGTTCTCTCGCTCGCGCGTCGCCGCAAACGCCGTCTCGACCGCGTCGCTTAAGTCAACGCCGACGACCTCACGCGCCCCCCACTGCGCCGCGAGCAGCGTGTGACGCCCCTTGCCGCAGCCGCCCTCCAGCACAGTCTTGCCCGCGAAGAACTCCGGTCTGACAGGCGCGATCCAACCGAGTAACTGTTCGGCGTAACGCTCGTCCGTCTGCGTAAAATGTTGCCACTGCCACCCGAAGTTCTCGGCCGTCACGCGCTTCTCTGCCTCGACCTCGCCGCCCTCGATGAAACGCGGTACGCCGCGCCTGACGGCGAACCGCCGCGCACAGCGCGAGCATGCAAGTTCGCCCTCCAACACGTGCCCGTCCTCGCGCCGCGTTTCGACGGCGAGCCGGATGTCGCCCGCGCATTCGGGGCAGGCGAGTTGTGGTAACAGACGATCCCTCATAAACGATGAGTGATGAGTGATGAATGAAGAGCGACGTGTCTTTACTCATCATTCATCATTCATCGTTCCGCGTTCCTCCTTGAACCACTCGACAAACCGCCGGATGCCTTCCTCGATCTGCGTCTGCGGATCATAGCCGAGCAGGCGGCGCGCTTTGGTGATGTCGGCGAAGGTTTGCGGGACGTCGCCGGGTTGCGGCGGCTGAGGGTCAATGATGGCTTCGCGGCCGAGTTCCTTCTCTAACAGCGCGATCAATTCGCGCAACTCGACCGTGCGCGACTCGCCGAGGTTGATCGCCTCGTATTGGCTCCCCGCATAATCGATCGCGGCGCGGACGCCCGCGATGATGTCATCAACGTAGGTGTAATCGCGGCGCGTCGTGCCATCGCCAAAGACCGGGATCGGCTGACCGGCGTCGATCAGTTTGGCAAACTTGTGGATGGCGAGATCGGGCCGCTGGCGCGCGCCGTACACCGTGAAGAAGCGCAGGGCGACGCAGCGAAGGCCGTAGAGATGCGCGTAGGTGTGACACAAATGCTCGCCCGCCGCTTTCGTCGCCGCATAGGGTGAGATGGGCTGCCGGATAGGATCGTCTTCACCGAACGGGACTTTCGCGTTGATGCCGTACACAGACGACGACGAGCCGAAGACGAACTGTCTGGTCCCATGCTGCCGCGCCAGTTCCAGCAGGTGAAGTGTGCCGGTGATGTTGGTCTCCGCGTAGAGCAACGGCTCGGACAAAGACGGGCGCACCCCGGCGCGCGCGGCCAAATGCACGATCACGTCAAACCTCTCGCCCTCGAACATGCGTCCGAGCGCGGCGCGGTCGCGGATGTCGGCCTCGACGAGCTGGTAATTATCATGTCCGAGATGCCCCGCGATGTTGGCGCGCTTCAACTGCGGCGCGTAAAAGTCGTTGAAATCATCAACGGCCGTCACCCGCCACGCACCTTCCGCCAGCAGCCGATCAACCAGATGCGAGCCGATGAACCCGGCCCCGCCGGTGACGAGAATGTGTTTCATAAGAAGTAGCCAGTAGTCAGTAGTCAGTAGCCAGTAGCCAGTAGCCAGTAGAAACAGCATTTGTTTTTATGCTGGCTACTGGCTACTGACTACTGGCTACTTTTCGGCGTACACCCACAGGTGCCAGCCCCAGCGCGCGGCGAGGCGCGCCTCTTGGGGCCGCGTCAGGAGCGGGCCGAAGAGTGGGAGCCATCGTTTATTCAGGAAATAGGTTTTGAGTTGGACGCGGGAGAAATCTTTGAACAACTCTCGCGCCTCGCTTCTCGAATAGACGCGCGTCAGCGGATTGCCCGCGCCGTCCGTGTTGCGGCTGAGGAATTCCTGTGCGCCGAGGTATTCGTTGGCGGCTTGGCGCAGGCGCGCGGCGTGCTCGCGCAAGCTCTCGACCGGCTCGCCCGTCAAACGGTGCGCGAATTTGACGCCGGCCTCCGTCCGCAACAAGTGCGCGCCCGCGCGGCGCAGTATTCGGATGTTGATTTGGTAGTTGTAAGAGTCGCGGTGATAGACCATCACGACGGCGCGACCGCCGGGCCTCAGCACGCGACGGACTTCGCCGAGGGCGCGCGCGATGTCGGGCGTGTGGTGCAGGACGCCGTGCGAATAGACGAGCTCGAAACTCTCGTCGGCAAAGTCGAGCGCCTCGGCGTCGGCCGTGCGAAATTCTCCGGGCAGCCCCTCGACCTCGAAGCGCCGGCGCGCCAGTTCCACCGCCGCATCCGTCAGATCGACGCCGGTGTAGGCGGCCCCGGCGCGCGCAAACTGCGCCCCGTCCGTGCCCAGCCCGCACCCGATCTCCAACACCTTCAGGCCGCGCGCCGCGGCAAAGTCGGCCGCCTCGGGGATATGCCACTCCTTTTCGTAGCGGTGGCGCTCGACCTCTTCATAAAAGCGTCGTGTGCCGAGTTCTGCGTTGGCGAACTTGGTCCCACACGGGTGCGCCTGCCAGAAACGGCGCACCTGCTCTTTCAACTCGCGGCTGTCGGTTGCTTGCATCGGAGAACTTGCAAAAGAGGCGCGGGCGGGGTGGCGCGTCCCTTCGATTGGACACAGAGCGCGCCCGGCGCGTCTGGCGAAAGGCGAGAAATTAACACGCGCGGCGCACGCGCGACAAGCGGAGGACGGAAAGGATGAAGGCGGAAGGATGAAGGATGAAAGAAGGCAGTTTCTTTCTTCATCCTTCATCCCTCATCCTTCATTTCAGAATGCGTTCCAACACTTTCTGGTCGGACGTGATAAGGCCCGATTTGACGAGGCGCGGCGTGAGCGTGCGCCAGTGTGGGTCGGCGGCGAAGACGCGACGGAAGATCGGCAGAGACTCTTCGACGCGGTTCATGTTGACGAGCGCGACGGCGTGCCAGTAGGCCATTTCCAGATTGTCGGGGACCAGACGCCCGGCCGCCGAGTATTCCCTGAGCGCCGCTTCGTTGTCTTTCTTCTCGACCGCCAGATCACCCGCGTTCATGTGGTTGTAAGCGCGCTGCAAGGTGACGAGCCGGCGCAACTCCGTGAGCGGTTCGGCGTGATCGTCCACGCGCAGATCGAAGACGCGGTCGGCCCACGCGCGGCCCGTCGGTTTGCCTGACACCACGATCAGCGCGGCCGACTGTTTGCCGCGGATGTCGCCGCCCGCACTCTCGGCCGCTTCAAGCGCGGCCAGCATCCGCTCGGCCAGATCGCCCTTCGTCTCCTCGAACGCCCGCCGCATCGCGGGCCACACTCGCTCGCTCACCATCAGGTTAGCCTGCACGGAGAAGTTCTCTCCGACCGCGTGGCCGGCGGCTTCGATGCACTTCGCGCCGGTGTGTGCGGCGACCGCGCCGCGCGCGTCGATCATCGCCACCTGCCGCACATCGCGCGCCTCGTCGCCGGCCGTGAGCGATTTCAGCGCTTCGGGCGCGCCCTTGCCGGCGCGCATCAGGTCGAGGCCGAGTTTGCCGTAACTCGGATCGACGAACGACTGCGTGGCGACCGCCCCGACGCCCGCCTCGGCCCACGGCACGATCGAGCCGACCGAGAACCAGTGCGACTGTACGGCGACGCCCAACTCGCCCGTCCGCGGATCGCGCGCGACGATCGAGTAAGTGTGGACGGGCCGCAGCGGCCGGTGGCGCATTGGTCCCGCTTCTTGTGCCCCCGCCCCGCGTGACAACACGAACGCCGCGCAAACCAGCGTGGCGGCAACGATGATCAGCATTTTCGTTAACATGGTCCGACTCTCCGGTAAGCTGTTCTCTTGATGCGTCGATCTATTGCCGAGGACGCGCAGAGTTACAGGCAGAAGGTCAGAACCGCGAGCTGGAGCCTCGCGGGTGGGCGGCGACTGACCCGCTCGCTACCGCTCGCGGTTCTGACTGATGATTTTTTTAGCCCGCGCATCATACCCCGCCGCGCCGACCGACCTCCACAGTTGCGCGCCGGAGCAACTGTGCGTTATTCCTTCGGGCGCACTCTTATCTGCCCCACGGCGACTGAACCGAAACATGATCAATTTCTTCTCGACGTTCAGACAACGTGCCCCTTTGAGCCGCCGCGCGCTGCTTATTGCGGCCGGGGCCGTGCTCGCCTTTGCCGCCTACGCGGCCGACGCGACCGGCAACCCGCCCGGCTTCTACTTGGACGAGTCGTCCATCGCCTTCAACGCCCACTCGATCGCCGTGCGTGGCGTGGACGAGCACAAGGTCGTTTGGCCGCTCTACTTCCGCGCTTTCGGCGAGTACAAAAATCCGGTTTACATCTACCTGCTCGCGCTCATCTTCAAGCTGGCGGGGCCGAGCATCTTCGCCGCGCGTCTATTGAGCGAGACGGCGGGATTTCTCGCCGCGCTGCTGCTCGGCCTGCTGGCCGCGCGCGTCAGCCGGCGCGTGGGCGTCGGCCTCTTGGTCACGCTGACGGCGCTGTTCACGCCATGGCTCTTCGAGTTGAGCCGGTTAGTCTTTGAGGTCGCGCTCTATCCCCTCGCGCTGGTCGGTTTTTTGTTCGCGCTCTGGCGCGCGCACGAACGCGGACGCTGGACTTTGATTGATTCATTGTCGCTCGCCGCCACGCTCGGACTGCTGACTTACACTTATTCGATCGGTCGCGTCCACGCGCCGCTGCTCGCGCTCGGCCTCATCTTCTTCGTCCGGCGGGCGGGCTGGCGCGGCTTGGCTTTGACGTGGGCCTGCTACGGCGTCGCGCTCGTCCCGCTCTTCGTCTTCAACGCTTGGCACCCCGAAGCGCTTAGTTCAAGGTTCTACCTGATCAGTTACATCAAACCCAACTCGGCCCTGAGCGACATCGCGCGCGGCTTCGCGGAGCATTACCTGTTGAATCTCAACCCCGCCCGGCTGCTCGTCACCGGCGAGTTGAACATCCGCCATCACATCCCCACGATGGGCAGTCTGCTCGCGGCGACTTTCGCCCTCGCCATTCTCGGCGTCGATCGAATCGCACACCGTCACCTGAACGACGCTTGGTGGCGCTACGCGCTCTACGGCCTCGCCGTCTCGTTGGTCCCCGCCGCGCTGACACGTGACGAGTTCCATTCGCTGCGGTTGATCGGCGTGCCCGTCTTCGTCCTGCTGCTCACCGTGCCCGCGCTCACGTGGCTATGGGAGGACGAGCGGCGCAACTCCGCACGTCGTATCACTCTGTTAGTTTTACTCGCGCTGACTTTCGTGCAAGCCGCCGTCTTTCAATACCAGTTTCACCGCGACGGCCCGCGGCGCGGCAACGCTTTCGAGGAGGTCTACCCGCAAATCTTTCAAACCGCGTTGCAAACCGGCGCGCGCCCCATCTACCTGCAGGACCGCGGCATTTTCCCCGGCTACATCCACGGCTACTGGTACGGCGCGCTCAACGGGCTGGACCAGACGCAGTTCGTCCACCTCGACGAGCGGGCCGAACCGCCCAACGGCTCAGTTGTCGTCGGCACCATCGAGAAGTGTCAGAACTGTCAGGTGCTGGCGAAACAAGGAGACTACATCGTATTCCGGGCGGCGAGTGATGGGCGGTGAAGATGCGACCTTTTGAGCGGCCCTCAGTAACTCACGTGATGTTGTCAGGTTTTGAGTTGCGGAGCAGCGTCAGATTAGTAGCCCACGGCGTCAGCCGTGGGAACTGCCCCAAACGAAGGCCAAGCCCTCGGAGAGGGCGGCAGAAATCGGGCGGCATGGGAGTTATCTGTCGCCCCTCCGGGGCTTACCAAGCAAATTCCTGACACTCACCCACAGCTTACGCTGTGGGCTACGATCTGCCGCGCCTCCGGCGCTCGCGGCGCACTACGTTTAAGATGACTTGTCCGCACAAACGATGGCCGACACTGCTGTCGCGTGCTTTTCTATCCCGTCGCGCAGCGTTCGCCATCCCTCACTCCCACCCATCTTTTCGATCGAGGAAAATCTGAAACCACAATTCCAGCGTCAGCAGTTGAAAGACTTGCAGGCTGAAGTCTTCGCGGCCCGAGAGGTTGGCTTCGACGACGCGGCGCACCTCGGCCGGGTGGAACAGGCCGCGCCGCTTGACGGTTTCCGCCGAGAGCAGTTCGTCAACCAGCGGGCGCAGCGGGCCGCGCAGCCACGCGCGCACCGGCGCGCCGAAGCCCGCTTTTTTGCGCCACACCACTTCGCGCGGCAATAGCTTTTCGGCCGCACGCTTCAAAATATACTTGCGCTTCAAACCGCGCAGTTTCAAATGGGGCGGCATCCGCGCGGCCAGTTCGACCAGTTCGACGTTGAGGAACGGGACGCGCACTTCGAGTGTCGCGGCCATCGAGGTCTTGTCGGTGTAGTCGAGGTTGAGGCACGGCAGGAAGGTTTTGAGATCGACGTACAGCAGTTGGTTGAGCGGGGCCGCGCCGCGCGCGCGCGCGAAGTGGCGGCGATGCTCGCGGTAGGGGTCCAGTTCGCGCGTCGCGTCGCCTAACTCGTCTGTATAGAGCCGCTGTTTCTGCTCGTCCGTGAAATAGGTGCCAAAGCCGAGGTAGCGGCTCTCGAAATCGAGCGCGGCGCTGCGGGCGAACTTCTTCGCGTTACGCAGCGGCGCGGTCAGGCGGCCCGGCATCCCACCGGGCAGCGCGCCCTCGATCGCGCGCATCAGCGGGCGGCGAAGCGACGGCGGCACGGGGTCCAATGCGCCGGCCAGACGCATCGCCAACTGGCGCGGGTAGCCGGCGAAGACTTCGTCGCCGCCCATCCCCGAAAGCATCACCGTCAGCGTCTCGCGCGCCTGCCGCGAGACGAGGTAGCTGCTTACGCCCATGTCGATGATCGGCATCTCCATGTGGCGGACCAGCAGCGGCAGCAGCGCCGCCACATCGGGCTTGAGCGTCGTCTCGTGATAGTCGGTGTCGAAGAGTTTCCCCACCTGCCGGGACCAGCGCGTGTCGTCGGGAATGATGTCGTAGCGCAGGTCTTCCGGCTCGATGCCGATGCTGTAGGTCGAGATGCGGCGGCCCGCCCCGCGGTGGCGGTCCATCAACGCGACGATGGTGGACGAGTCCACGCCACCCGAGAGGAACGCGCCGAGCGGCACATCCGCGACCATCTCCATCCGCACCACGCGGTCGAGCGTTTCGAGCACACGCTCGCGCCACCATTCATCGCTGCGCCCTTCTTCAATCTCATCGAACGAAACGTCCCACCACTCGCGGAGCGACACTTCACCGTCGCGCCACTTGAGCACGTGCGCGGGCGGAAGTTTCCGCACACCTCGAAAGAGCGTGAACGGGTCGGGCGTCCACAGGAAAGTTAACTGCTGGTTCAGTCCTTCCGCGTCTAACGCCGGCGCGACGAGCCCCGACGCGAGGACGCCCTTAATCTCCGAGGCGAAGACGAAAGCCGCGCCGTCGCCGCCGGCGTCCGGCGCGACGGCATAGTAAAGCGGCTTGATGCCGAGGCGGTCGCGGGCGAGCGTGAGCGTGCGCTCCTGTTGGTCCCACAGCGCGAAGGCGAACATCCCGTTGAGCCGCGCGAGGCAACTTTCGCCCCACTCGGCGAAGGCGGCGAGCAGCACTTCCGTGTCGGTGTCGGTGTGAAAGCGTCGGCCGAGCGATTCCAACTCGCGGCGTAGCTCGCGGTAGTTGTAAATCTCCCCGTTGAAGATGGTCGCGAAGCGCGCGCCGTCACCGTAGAACATCGGCTGATGGCCCGCCGCGCTCGTGTCGATGATTGACAGCCGCCGGTGACCGAGACACACGCGCGGTCCCGCCACGGCGGCGTCGTCGCCGCCGAGCGCCGGCGACGCCCACACGCCCTCGTCATCGCGCCCGCGGTGCTCGACCGCTTGCAACATCCGGCGGACGCGCCCCTCCGGCTCACGGCTAATTAACCCGGCAATGCCACACATAATGAAAAGCAAGCATCAGCCACAGAGATCACAGAGGACACAGAGCAAATGATGAATGCGAAATGATGAATGATGAATGAGCCGAAGTAGTCAGTAGCCAGTAGTCAGTAGCCAGTAGGGATTGACTCCGCCGGTCGTTGGTCACGGCGACTGATCCGCCTTTCCCGTCGTAAGATTGTTCCACTGACACTGGCTACTGACTACTGGCTACTGCTTTGATCATTCATCGTTCATCATTCGCCTTCTCTGAATCCTCTGTGCCCTCTGTGG
>JBOGOY010000062.1:0-10452 GCA_050748185.1 Pyrinomonadaceae bacterium | reverse complement strand
CCGATAAGTTATACCGAATTGCACTATCCCCTGAGATTCGTTGAGTGGCGGGCAAGCTTGCCGTCTCACGTCGCGGAGGCGGGCCAGCCCGCCACTCAACGCTTATTGAATCTCATTTTGTTACGCAAGTCGGTATCAGATAAAGCCGTCGCCCTTTAGGGCGGGGTACTTGACTCCGATTCTCCTGTCACCAGACCTTGCTCAACGCTCTCGCCTTTCGAGCGCCAGATTAAGTAGGCGGGCGCGCCAAGCAAGACGATGCCGAGTCCGACGGCTGCGCGCGCGGGTTGCGTGGCGATGGTGTTTAGAGCGAGAGCGGCGGCGGCGGCAATGAACAGCAGTGGCGTCAAGGGGTAGCCGGGCACGCGGTAGGGTCGCACGGCCGCGGGCAGGCGTCTCCGATAGACGAAGATACTGGCCGCCGCCAGCGCGTAGAAAATCCAGCCGATGAAGACCACGTAGGTCAGCAGTTGCTCGAACGTTCCGGTCGCGGCGAGAATGGCGGACCAGACGGCTCCGGCAATGATCGCAAAGGCCGGCGTTTTGAATCGCGGATGCACTTCGGCCAAGCGTTGAAAGAACAGGCGGTCGCGCGCCATCGCATAATAGACGCGGGGCGAAGTGAGCATCGTGCCATTGGCCGCGCTGAAGATCGAAATCAGAATCATGATCGCGATCAGTTTCGCCGCCGCCGGACTGACAACCGTTGCCACGGCGGTCGCCGCGAGACGATCTGAATCGGCCACGCCCAGTGGTCCCAACGCGGCGAGATAACCAAGGTTGGCAATCAGGTAAATTCCGACGAGTGCCGCTGTGCCGATCATTAATCCGAGCGGAAGATTTCGTTTCGCATCGATCACTTCGCCCGCGCTGTAGGTGACAAACTGCCAGCCTTCATAAGCCCATAACACGCCGATCATCGCCAAGCCAAAGCCGGAAGCGAGCGATCCAGTGTACTGCGTGGGCCAGAGCGCCGGCCCCGACCCTTGAAAGCCTCGTCCGAGCCAGAGCAAAACGACGCTCATCACAAGGATGCCAAGCACTTTCGCGGCGGTCGTCCAATTTTGCAAATCGGCGCTCGCTCGCGTGCCGACCACATTGACGGTCGTCACCACAATAATCATCAGGACGGCGATCAGTTTCGCGAGCAGCGGCGTGAGCGGTACGAGTTCGCCGAGGTAGGCGCTGAACGCGACGGCCAGTGTTGCCACCGCGCCGCTGCTGATGACGAAGAAAAGCGTCCAGCCGAAAAGGAAAGCGGGAAATCTGCCGAAGCAGTCGCGGATGTAAACGTAGAGCCCGCCCGCCGCCGGCTTCATCGCGCCCAATTCACTATAGGTCAGCGCGCCGAGCAGCGAGAGGACGCCGCCCGCGAGCCAGACCAGCGTGGCCGGGAGAATGAAACCATCCACTTGGCGGAGCACCGCGCCGGGGACGAGAAAAATGCCTGAGCCGATCACCGAGCCGATGGTCAGCAAAATCAGATCACGCAATCCGAGCGTGCGCGGCAGATTTGTCATGTGGTGCGAGCTCCTCATTATCTTTGACCGGACAATCTTTCGTGCCGGAGCGTGAACTCGCAAACTTTCAGGAGTCTCACAGGCACAAGGCCGCTGCCCTCCTCAACGGCACATCTCGAATCTGATAGAATCACAAGCGGAGAGCAAAATTTATGTCCACAATTTTTCACGCCACGTTTGACGGCAAGGTACTACATCCAGAAGAAGACGTTGATCTCAAGCCGAACACCCGCTACATGGTGATTATCGAAGACGAAAAGAAAGAATCAGAGTTCAGTGTTCAAGAAGAGTACCCGCTGACGGCCATCCTGTCACTGGCCACGGATATGGGCGTCAGCAATCTCGCCGACAACCACGACTACTACGCACATGGCCGACCAGAGAACACCGATCTTCCTTGACACCGCTTATGTCAACGCGCTCATCAACACGCGCGATCAGTGGCACGAAAGAGCTGTCCGGTGGGAGCGCAAGCTGGCCGCGGAGCGACGGAAGCTGCTCACCACGCAGTTCATTCCAATCGAGATCGGTGACAGTCTTGCCATCGTCAAACATCGCACGGAAGCCGCTGGAATCATTAGCCGACTTCACCTTCAGTTCATTCGTGGAAATAATTCCGGCGACCTCTCAGCTATTCAGCGAAGGGCTCAGCCTCTACCGCCAGCGACAGGATAAAGCGTGGGGCATCACCGACTGCACGTCGTTCGTCGTCATGCAAGAGCATCAATTCTCGGAAGCGTTAACGACGGACGACGACTTCGTCCAAGCAGGCTTCCGCGCCCTGATGCTCGAAGAAGTATCCGATTGAGATATTCGGATCGTCATCCGCCTGATGCAGAGAGCGTATCAAGATGCCGACCGCGCGCCGAGTCAGTACCGCCTGCTTAAGCTGGGCAGGACGCGGGATTGCGGATTCGGATTGCGGATTAAAGAAATAAGATGTGGCCTGTCTGCACATCCACATTCCGCAATCCACCATCCGCGGTCGTCACACCCGCTACCGCAGGCCGGACTAACAGTGAGCTTCCCTTACGGCTTAGGCAGCAAGACGAGACTTGGCCCTGAACCTTGCACCATCGTTAAGCTCTTCGGCTTGCCTTCCGCCATCTCGAATTGCACGAAAAAGCCATCGGGCGCGCCCACAATACTGAAACGAGTCGCGGCGACCGGCACGAGATCGTAAACGGGCTGGCCCGGCACGACCGCCTTCAGCTTGCCGCCCACCATTTCGAGGCTCAACTCGACCGGCGGGGCCTGTGACGCATACTTGCCCGCGAATTTTTTAAGCTCTGCTTCGCTCAGCGAAACGGCGGCGGTCGCGGTCGCCGTTTCCGGCGCTCGTTTGAACGGGTAGTCCGCCACGCCCGGCAAATTTAAGATCGCGTTCTCTATTTTGCCCTGCGCGTTCAACGCGAACGTGATGTACGCATTGGTGACGCCGGCGCCGCGAAACTTGGCCCGGAAGGTGTCGTAATGCCAGTGCTCCAATTCGCTGGTGAAAGCCGGACCAAAGCGGAAATTCAGCTTGCCGTTCTCGCGTGTCACCTTCACCTCGCCGTACAAGTCGTTCTTGTACGTGCCCGCATACTTCTCCGGCGCGTGCGTCGGCTGCGTGCCGGTGATCCGCTCCGCCTCTTGCTTTTTCGCCGCCGCCTCGCCTTGCGCCTCAAAGGATTTTATGGTCTTCAGCAAGTCCGCGCTCCAATCGCGCTGCGGCGCGGCCACCAGATAGGCGTCGAAGATTTTGAACATGAGAGCCACCGGGAGGGTTGTGCCGTTCCGATTGGTGAGGATGACCAGTCCGAGTTTTTCTTCCGGGATCATCGCCACCTGCGCCCTCATGCCGTCAATGGCTCCACCGTGTTCGACGAGCAGGCGGCCTCTGTAATCCGACAGGAACCAGCCCAACCCGTAATTCAGGAAATGAGCCTCTGGGTACAACAGCGAAAAGGGCGGCTCAACGCGCATCACGGTCTGCGACGTGTGCATCTCTTTGACCGCGCCGGAACTGATGAGACGTTGATTCTGAAAAGACCCTTGCCCGAGTTGCAGCCGCACCCATTGGGCCATATCAACGACGTTGGAATTGATCGAACCGGCGGGAGCGATGTTGTCAATGTTGCGCCAAGGAACCACTGTCATCTTGTCTTCAATTTCGGCATGTGGGGAGGCGACATTATCGGAATTTGCTAAATCTCTAATGCTCGTGCCGCTGGCGGTCATACCGAGCGGAGTGAAGAGGCGTTGCCGGATGAAGTCATCCCAACTCTTGCCGCTCACTTTGGCGACGAGTTGCCCGGCGGCCAAGTACATCAGGTTCTGGTAGCCGAAGGTACTCCGTAGGCTCCACGTCGGCTTCAGGAAGCGGGCGCGGCGCAGGATTTCGTCGCGGTCATTCTCGGTGCCGTACCAGAGCAGGTCGCCGCGTTCGAGGCCGCTGCGGTGTGACAGCAGGTCGCGCACCGTCAACTCGCGGGTGACGTAAGGATCATACAACTCAAAGCCCGGCAGGTACTTCGTCGCCGGATCATCCCACTTGAGTTTGCCTTCATCCGCGAGCATCGCGACGGAGGCGGCAGTGAACGCCTTCGAGGACGAGCCGATGGCGAACAGCGTGCGCTCGTTAACCGGCGTAGGGTCGCCGAGCTTTCTCACTCCGTACCCTTTCGCAAAGACCACCTGATCGCCTTTGACCACGGCAATCGCCACGCCGGGCACTTCCCAATCACGGATGGCCTTGTTCACGTAGTCGTCGAACCCGCCGAGCGGCGCTTCCTGCGCGTGGGCGAATTGTCCGTTCACTAGAACGATAAGCAGAAGTGCGCTGAGCCAGATGTTTCGTCGCAGTTTCATGGCAGATCCTCCGATGCTGTTGATAACATTCGTCCTGAGCTTATTTCCTTCCAGCCGAAAATCGGACTGGTTGCGATGTTGAGCCGGAAGCTAAAGCGACACTGACGAGATTGGGGCACAAAGAATAACTATCCACGAAATCACACGAATCAAACTACGTGAAAGTTTTGTGCGGTTTCGGGTGCTGCGCGTGGATCATGTCTTTCCGCTTCTGTTTCAATCTCGTCAGGGCTGCTTTAGACCGTCCAAATCCGTGCGAGCACCCGCTTGAAGTTGCCGCCGAGTATTCCTTCGATGTCCTTGTCGCTATACTTCCGGCGGATCAGCCCCTCGGTCAGAGCAAACATCCGCTGTGGATGATTGAGACCTTCAATATCAATCTTTTCTCGAAAGCCATAGCTTCCTTTGTAACCGGCGCGTAGCCGCTTGTTCAACTCTGGCGGCATCGCGTCGTACCCGTACAGGTCTATATCGCTGCCGACTCCCAGATGCTCCGGGCCAATCAGCTTTGCCACGTGATCGAAATGATCCAGCACATGCTCGATGGTCGTCGGCTCATCGCCTTTCACAAACATCCGCACGCCCGTAATGCCCATCACGCCACGGCCCGCGCCTACTTTTTTGATCGCCTCGTCGGTCTTCAGGCGCGGGTGGCCGGGGACGAGCGCGCGGCAATTGGAGTGTGTAATCAACACGGGCTGCTTGGAAATCTCGAAGGCGTCGAGTGTAGTGCGGTCGCCGCAGTGTGACACGTCAACGGCCATGCCAACTTTGTTCATCCGCTCGATGATGGCGACGCCGAAATCCGAAATACCTTCGTCGCGCCGTTCGGTCGCGCCGTTGCCGATGAGGTTGCGCGCATTGTAAGTCAGTTGCGAGACGCGCTGGCCGAGTCCGCGAAAGAAGTCAACGTCTTCGGGCGTGCGGAACTGACTTGAATTTTGCAGGCCGAGCAGCATGCCGATCTTGCCTGATTTTTTCACTCGGTCGAGGTCCGCCGCGCTATCCACGCGCATGAAGTATTCGTCGTGGTTGGCGATAAATCCATTCCACGACGCGAAGAACTTGAGCGCGTTCTCGTAAGCCTCCAACCCGCCCAACCCGATCGCGGGGTGAAAGATGTTGATGCCCGAGTCTTTGTATGGTTGGAGGTCGGCCGGCGTAAAGCTTTCGGGGTCTGTGTACCACTTGGCCTGTTTGGCGAAGTCAAGCGTGAAGGGGCTGAGCATGTCAATGACCGTGGATCGCTTCACCAGATCAATTGCCCGCGCCGAGTATTCGGCCGGCGAATTGGCGAAAACCCGGTAGCGCCCGCGATTGAACATCGGCGCGGCGAGCGCGCCCACGCCGGCAACGGCTGCTCGCTTGAGCATCGCGCGCCGTGTCATCAGGTTTCTTTTTTGTTTCATGTTCAAAGTGTGAGTTTACGCAGTTGATGCGGAAGCCCGCACGCTAGTCGAGGGCGTGCTGTAACTCTACGCCCTCGACTAGCGTGCGGGCTTCTGCAATGTTTCTTCCCTCAACTGCGTAACTCCTCTATTTGTCAGCCGAAGTCGCCAAGCCTTTTCCCTCGGCTGAGAAGATACACGCCGAATCGCTGATCGCCTCGACGCTGGCGAGAGAAATCCACTACCAGATAGCCTGCCGCGATGGCCTCGGTGAAAGCCCAGCGCGTGACCTCTCGCCACTCAACCGCCAACTCGCTGCTGCGCCGCTGCAAGTCGTTAATGTCCGCCGGTATCTCAATCAAAGCCTGTTCGTGTGACAATCCTTCGTCCAGACCGTAGCGGCGCGGCGAGTCGTCTGTTCCGAGTTGAACCAGCGGGATGACGCGCTCGAAATCCAGCTTGACCTCCGCCTGTTCGAGTCGCTGATGCACGCGGCGGCTCGTGAGCAGCCACGTCACCCACAGGCGATCCGTGCCGTTGCGTAGCAGAAAACTCGCCGCGTCTTCGCCGTAGAAATTGATGAAATAGCGATCTGAGATGACCCCCAGTTTGTTGAAGTTGAAATGTGCATTGAGGCTCTGTAACGGATCGAACGTCCACGTCATCACGTCGATGCCCTGCGCGATAACGCGCTCGCGTTGCGCCAGTTTGAGCCGGTGTCCGAGATTGTAGTTGCGGTAAGCCGGCTTCACGGCCAGCATGTGCGAATGATGCGCTAGAGTTCCGTGTTCCTGACTGACGAAACCGTAAGCGAAGCCGATTAAAGTCTCACCCTCGAAGGCGCCGAGCAAAACGCCGCCCGCCGCTTTGGTCGCGACGAGATGCGTCAGCGGGACGACATCGAGATCGGGCAGTCGCCACACTTCCCGCTGTAGTTCTTCGACCGCGCGCATCTGCGCGCCCCCGTCAATGTCGCGGATGATTACGGTTGAGTTTTCGGTTGCGGCAAGAGTCATCGTCCGTATCTCTTAACCTTCAGTCACAAGCTGCGATCGCCGTTGTAGCTCATCACTTTCTTGATTGAAGACGTTCACTTCGCGTCCACGCGCCAGTAATCCTCGCCCGAGAACTTCAGGTGCATGGACTGACCATTCACCACGTCTAAGAAGCCTATCCACTCAGGGTTGTAAGGCGAATCGGCCAGCTTGAAAGTGTGAGCGTCCGCGGGCTCAAGCGGCACGACGCCGTTTAGCCAGAGCTTGCCTTGACGCGGCACGACCCGGAGGCTGCGGATCCATGGGCTGTCATTACGGTAGTGTCCGATGAATGCGTCCCACTCCTTGGGGCGGGTGAAGTTTCGCGGGCCGGCGTAGTGTTGATTCACGTACCAATCGGCTCCGTGCGAAACCTCCGTGACCTTGCCCTTCTCACCTTTGTCGCGTCTGAAACTGATGAGGAAGCGGTCGAGATCAGGGTGCCGTGCCAGAAACCCTTGTCCGGTCGTGGTTTCCAATGGCAGGCGCTGTCCCTTGTAAAGCAGAAAGAGTCTGTCGCCCTCGGCGCTGAACTCCATCCGCCTGCCGTCGGGGGACGTGAAGACGCCGGCGTATTCCGCCGCCTTCTCGATTTTGCCCGGCAGATGAGGCGGCGGCAGCGGCGGCAGCGCTTGAGTCGCGTTCGCGGCACGCATCGCCTTCATCGCGTATACCACCACCGGATTCGGGCGATAACCCTGCTGCGCGTTGACGGAGGCGAACCCGCCGACGCCTTCATCCAAATCGACCTGCAAGGCTGACATGAATGAAACCATGCCGCCCGTGTGGCGCGCGATTGCGTGGCCGTCCAACTGATCGATAGCCAGACCGTAACCGTAGCTGGCGGTCGGCCCGAAATCCGGGGCCTTGATGTGTGGTTTGACGAACAGGTTGAAACTCTCTTCCGAGAGCACGCGGCCCTTCGCCCCTCGGCCGCGATTCGCCAGCATGTTGACGTAAAGTCCCATGTCGTGCGCGGTGGAGGCGATGCTGCCCGATCCCTTCTCAAAGATGAGCTGTGGAGCCTCTGCGAGTTTCCCGTCGCGCGGGTATGGGCGCTCGTCATGATAGATCATGTAGTTTCGCGCCGTGCGGTCGCGGATGTCACTGTTGATGACAGGCTCGGTGGCGCTCATGCCCAGCGGCTCAAGGATGCGCCGGCGGATAGACTCGCCATAGGTCCGATTGTCGAGCGTGCTCAACAGAAGGCCCAACATGTGATAGCCCAAGTTGCAATAATGGAAATGCTCGCCGGGGGCAAAAGCTGTTTTGTGCTTCGCCGCCGGGTCGGAAAGAAAGAGCGGCACGTTGCCGGGCAGCCCCGCCGAATGCGTCACCAGATGATGCGTCGTAATAGGCGCGTACCGCGTCTCGATCTTCAGCCACGGCAGATATTCAATCACGGGCTGATGGAAATCCAGCTTGCCTTCTTCGCGTAGTTGCAGCAGCGCGATGGCGGTGAACGACTTGCTGATCGAGCCGATGTGAAACAGTTGCTCTGGTTTGACGTTCAGCCCCCGCTCGAGATCGCTGAAACCGTAAGCGGCGGCGCGCAGTATCCCGTCCCGGTTTGCCAGCGCCAGCGTCATGCCGGGCGAATTCATTTCCCGCATGTATTGCTCGATGAAGCTGTCTACAGCCGCAAACACATTTTTGTATTTCGCGTTCGCCTTCACATTTTGAGTCGTGCCGGCTGACTCGATGACGAAAAACCTACTCGCGCAGGCGACGGTCGTTGCCTGCGCGGCGAGCGCCAGCAACTTGCGGCGGGTGATTGTGGTGGACATAACTCTGCCAGTCCCTCCAACCCTTATTTATTGAAGCTGTCGCCCCGGACCATAGATTACTTGTCCGGGCCGCGCGCCGGTGTGCTGTCCCTGTTCGATCACGACCTGCCCGTTGACAAGCACGTAGTCGATCCCTTCGGGAGAGCGCAGCGGCTGCTCGTAGGTCGCGCGATCCTGAATTTTGTCGTAGTCGAAGATGACGACATCGGCCCAGCAGCCCTCTTTGATCATCCCGCGCGAGGCGAGGCGCATCCGCGTTGCGGGCCATGAAGTCATTTTGCGGATCGCCTCGGCGAGCGAGAGCACGCGCTGCTCGCGGACGTAGCGTGCGATGAGGCGCGGAAAGTTGCCGTAGCTGCGCGGGTGCGGCAAGCCCAAGCCATCGACGGTTCCCGGCTTGAGTGCCGCGCCGGCATCGCTGCCGAGGCTCGTCCAAGGAAACTTGAGCGCCGTCACGATGTCTTGCTCGCTCATCATGTGATAGAGCGCCAGCACACGTCCCTTGCCTTGCTCCACCAAGTCGAACGCCGCATCCGCCGGCTCTTTATTCCACTCTTTCGCAATCCGGGTCAGGCTCTGACCTTCAAAACGCGCGTTCTCTTTGTTTTGCGCGTTGACCAGCACGACGTTATCCCAGCCGCCCGCCGCTTCGACGATGTTCCACCAGCCGGGCGAGCCGGTCGTCATCTCTCGCTTGAGCCGGGCGCGGATCGCCGGGTCTCTCAGCCGGGCGAGGAGTTTTTCGTCTCCGCCCTCAAAGGCCCAAGACGGGATCACGGCTTCGAGTCCCGTGCCGC
This sequence comes from Pyrinomonadaceae bacterium, assembly GCA_050748185.1. GTDB lineage: Bacteria > Acidobacteriota > Blastocatellia > Pyrinomonadales > Pyrinomonadaceae > JACCRA01. The sequence continues at coordinate 1,073 of JBOGOY010000062.1, read as the reverse complement.
CGGCCGTGTAGAGATAAATATCCGCGGCGACATCCACGCCGCGCGCCCGCGCCTGCTCGATCTTCTCCCCCGCCCCGCGCATCAGCGTTCCCCAGCCGGGCTGATAAGCCGCTTTGAGATGAAAAACTTCAACCGGCAATCCACCTTTCTCGCCGATGGTAATCGCTTCTTCGATTGATTGGACGAGTTCCTTGCCCTCGCCGCGGATGTGGCTGGCGTAGATGCCGCCGTAGCGGCCGGCGACTTTCGCCATCTCGATCAACTCGTCGGTCGTGGCGTAGCTCGACGGCGGATAGATGAGCGCCGTCGTCATGCCCATCGCGCCCGCTTTCATGGCGGTTTCCATGATAGCTTTCATGCGCGTGAGTTCTGCGGGCGTCGGCGCTCTCGACGCTTCACCGAGGACGGCGACGCGGGCTTGGGTTTCGCTGAAGTAGGTGCCGAAGTTGATGCTGATGCCGCTCTTCTCAAGGCCGGCGAAATAATCTGTGATCTTCTCCGCCGGGACGGGCGTGCCGCCTTCGCCGCCGATGGCGGTCGTGACACCCATCAGCAATTTGTTCTCGGCCAGACCGTTTTGCGGCAGCACGCCGCCGGATTGGTCCATCACATCGATCCAGCCGGGCGTAACGTACCTGCCGCGCGCATCAATCTCACGCCTGCCTTTGCCTGCAACTCTGCCGACGCGGACAAAGCGCCCGTCATGAATCGCGACCTCCGCCGCGATCCACGGATTGCCTGCGCCGTCCAGCACCCGGCCATGACGGATCACGATGTCATAAACGGGCGCGGCGTCTTGCGCCGCGATTGGCACGCGCGCGACGCTCAACGCCATCAGGCAGATGAGCGTGCAGGCAGAAGCGCGGCGGAGATTGTTCATGATTTTGGGGTAACTAGCGGCAAGAATGCGGGTTTCAAATTTGCAGTCGGCCCACATCTCCTTGCTCCAAGCTTTATTTGCTGCTCTCAAATCTACTTGATTTTCTTGCCGGGCAGCTTCCGTCCGCTTTGATTGAGAACCAAGCTTTATGCTTTGCCGTCTTTCTCGAGACGACAAACTCGATCTGAATATC
>JBOGOY010000061.1:0-10466 GCA_050748185.1 Pyrinomonadaceae bacterium | reverse complement strand
TTGTTCTGCGGTCATGTGCCCTCCGCTGCGGCTGGTGAAAACGGAATTTTAAGAGCCGAGCGGAGCAAGTTTACTGTATGTCAAATGCACAAGTTATTTTTTTACAACTCCTAAGTCAGAGACGAAGGGGAGTTTGTTTTGGTTGAGACTAATGTTCCGCCGGACGCGGCGGAGCTATTGCGCCGAACGAAGGTCGAGGTTGCGCCCGCGACCTTTTTTCTTGTCGGCCTGCGCCAAGAGGATTGGCAACGCCTGCTCGAAAGTCCCGAACTGAGCCCGCGCCCCGAAGCGCCGTTCATGCTGCTGCGCGACGGCCGCGAAGTGACGATGCTGCTTGAAGCAGAGGACTGGCGTGTGATGCGCCACGCCGCCCGCGACGCCCGCGTCGAAGGCCCGTTCCGCCTCGTCACGCTCGACATCGTGCTCGCATGGAACGTCGTCGGCTACCTCGCGCTCGTGACGCGCATCCTCGCCGGTGCCGGCATCTCCGCCGGCGCGCTCTCCGCTTTCTCGCGCGATCATTTACTCATCAAGCAGGACGATCTCGGCCGGGCTCTGCGCGCCTTGGGCGAGCACGTGGCGGAGTTGTGTTGAAGCTAATTAAGGAGCGGCGAGGCACGGCACATGGAGAACAACACACCCATCCTGTTATCCACGCCGGGGCGGGATGATGATAAGTTAGGCTTCTACTTGACACTAAATCTTAGAGCGAGCGGATATAGAACAATGACAGACCTCAAGCGAGTTTTCTTTCCCCTAAGAAGCAATGTCGGATGGTTTCAATCTGCTGATTTACGCTCGCAGATAGCCGATAGAGTAAAGCCGGCACTTTTAATCTACGACGAGATTGTCATTGAGGACGGCACTTTCATGGCAGCTATTACTGAACATGGAAGCAGTGCGCCGTATCTCCCTCCCGGTTATCTCTCTGAAGATGAAAGAATCATTGAATTTGAGCGTGATCTAAAGCCGGATAATCTTGTCATAGGAATAGGCCCAGATGGGCAGATGCCGACCGACTGGGTTAACTATGGAATGACTTCAGCCAGATACAAAATTGATTACTTCGATATATTCAGAGGGATAAATCTGTCTTCATACAATTTCATCAAGCCTGTAATAGTGCAGGACTTTGCTTTCCCTCCTGAAGCAAAGGAATTGATTCAGCGCAATTCCTTTGAAGACAGCTATAGGTTTCGCGACATTGACCCCAATACGTTTGCAACTCGACTTTATCCAATTTGGTAAGGCGGCAAGGGGCGTGGAATGTGGCTTTATTTTTCTTATGGGCTATGACTGGACCAAGAGGGTTGTTTTGATCACCGGCGCGTCGAGCGGCATCGGCCGTGCGCTGGCTTTGGAGTTGGCGCGGCGTGGCGCGAAATTAGGCTTGATGGCCCGTCGCGCCGGCGCTTTGAGAGAGTTGGTCGCGGAAGTCGAGTCGGCGGGCGGCCACGCGCTCGCGCTGCCGGTTGATGTGCGCGATGCGGACGCGATGCGCGCGGCGGTCGTTCGGGCCGAAACAGAGTTCGGCCGGATCGATGTGCTGATCGCGAACGCCGGCATTGGCGAGCCGACGCTGGCGGCCTCTCTGGACCCCTTGATGGTGGCGGAGATCATGGCGGTCAACGTCAACGGCGCGGTCAACGCCGTCGCGGCCGTGTTGCCGGGGATGCTCGGGCGCGGGGCGGGCCAACTCGTCGCTATTTCGAGTATCGCCGCTTACCGTGGCTTGCCCGGCTCGGGCGCTTACTGCGCCAGCAAGGCGGCGTTATCGTCGTTTTTTGAAAGTTTGCGGGCGGAGTTGCAGGGTACAGGCGTGAGCGTCACGACAATTCACCCCGGCTTTGTTGACACGCCGATGACGCGCGGGCGCGGCCAGCAGATGCCGTTCCTGCAAACCGCCGAGCAAGCCGCGCAACTCATCCTGCGCGCGGTCGAAGCGCGCCGCCGCACTTACGCCTTCCCGTGGCAACTGGCGACCATCGGTCGTTTGATTCGTTTCTTCCCGGACGCGCTCTACGATCGACTGATGCGGCGGGCCGCATATAGACAGTAAAGTGAATTTGCGATTTTCAATTTTAGATTTGCGAATGGAGGCAAATCCAAAATTGAAAATCGCAAATCTAAAATCTACAGATGTCCATTCTTCAAGCCATCATCATCGGGATCGTGCAGGGGCTGACCGAGTTCATTCCCATTAGTTCTACCGCGCACCTGATTTTCGCGAGCCGCCTGCTGAATCTTTACGGCGACGCCCCGGCGGCGTTGCGCGCGGAGCAGACGACGGCCACCATCGCCGTCATCCAGTTGGGCACGCTCGCCGCGGTGCTGATCTACTTCGCGCCGGACATCCTGTCCATCACGCGCGCCTTCGTCGCGGACCATTTTAATTTGGTGCGCGGCCGGCGCGAGACGCGCGCGGCGGACGGCTCGGTCGTGCCTCGGCGCGCGACGCTGTCGGACGACGCGCGGCTCGGCTGGCTGCTCGTCTTGGGATCGATCCCGATCGCGGTAGTGGGCCTGCTCTTCAAGGAACAGATCGAGGGAACGTTTACGAAGAACCTGTGGATCATCGCGTCGATGATGATCGGGATCGCACTGCTGCTGGCGCTGGCCGAAAAGGTCGGAATGCGTGAGCGCGGGATGAAAGATTTATCTCTGCGCGACGCGCTTGCGGTCGGCGGCGCGCAGGTGCTGGCGCTGATTCCGGGCGCGAGCCGCTCGGGCTCGACGATGATGGGCGGACTGTTCGCCGGCCAGACGCGCGAGACGGCCGCGCGCTTCTCGTTCCTGCTCTCGATTCCGGCCATCGGCGCGAGCGGCCTGCTCGAATTGAAAGAAGCCGTCGAGAAACTGCCCGCCGGCAGCGCCCTCCCGCTCATCGTCGCCACCGTCGTCTCCGGCGTCGTCGGCTACCTCTCGATCTGGTTCCTGCTCAGATTCCTGCGAACCCACTCGACCGGCGTCTTCATCGGCTACCGCCTCGCGGTCGGCGTCGCGCTCCTCGCGCTGCTGGCGTTGGGTAAGATTTCGCCCCTCGCTTAACGAAATGATGAATGCGGAATGATGAATGATGAATAAAGAGCCTTTGTTTCTCATTCATCATTCATTACTCATCATTCATCATTTTCCCGCTCGCCCCATATCGGTTACACTCAACGTTGCCCCCTCCTTGGCGTGAAAGTGAACCCGATGAACATTGGAGGGCATGACACCCCATGAATGACGACATAAGCCGGCCGCCGGGCGCGACGGCTCCCACACAGCGCCCCCGCAGTCCTCGCGTCCCCGTGAATTTCCCCGTCGAACTGGAAATCCAGACCGCCGAGGGCCACACGTCGCAGGTGCGCGCCGAGGCCGTCCGCGTCAGCCGCGGCGGCGCGACGCTGATTACCGACGCGACGATCGGCCCCGGCACCCGCGTGCGCCTCACGCCCCCGTTCGGCCGCGCCCTCGAAGCCGAGGTCAACGGCGTCTGGATTGACGAGTCGGACGGCAAGCAGCGCATCGGCATCAGGCTGCTCGATCCGAACGGCTGGTTCGCCGAATGAGAGGGAGTTTCAAGTTTGAAGTTTAAGGTTCCCGTGCGATTGGATTTCAAACCTGAAACTTAAAACCTCAAGCCTGAACCCGAGCCCAGATGCAAACCGTGACCACAAAGCGCTGGCAGGTGCGCGGCTACGAAGAGGCGCGCGCGCGCGACTTCGCGCCACGACTCGGAGTCGCGCCCGTCGTCGCGGGCATTCTGCTCGCGCGCGGGATCGACGCGGAAGACGAAGCGCGCCGTCTGCTCGCGCCGTCGCTCGCACACCTGCACGATCCGCTGCTGATGCTCGGCATGACAGACGCCGTTGGCCGCGTGCTGCGCGCCGTGGACGCGGGCGAGCGGATTCTGATCTACGGCGATTACGACGTGGACGGGACGACCGGCACCGTCGTCCTGCGGCGCGCTTTGCAACTGCTCGGCGCGCACACGGGCTTTCACGTACCGCACCGCTTTACCGAAGGCTACGGCATCCGGCAGGACGTGTTGGAGCGGGCCAAGTCCGAAGGCTACGCGCTCGTCATCAGCGTTGACTGCGGCATCCGCGCGCACGCGCCGCTCGAATGGGCCAAAGCCAACGGCCTCGACGTGATCGTCACCGACCATCACCTGCCGGACGATGACGAAGGTTCGCCGCCGGCCTTCGCGGTCTTAAACGCCAACCAGCGCGGTTGCCGCTACCCCGACAAGAATCTGGCCGGCGTCGGCGTCGCTTATAAACTCGCGCACGCTGTCCTGCGCGAGCGCGGACGCGAACGCCTCGCCAAGAGCTTTCTGAAAATCGTCGCCATCGGCACGGTCGCCGACGTGGCCCCGCTCGTCGGCGAGAACCGCGCGATCGTCTCTTACGGGCTGAACGATCTCGTCAACGCCTCGAACCCCGGCCTGCGCGCGTTGATGTCGGTGTCGGGTTGCGGCGACGGGCGCGGGATGCGCGCCAGCGATCTCGGCTTCCGTCTCGGGCCGCGCATCAACGCCGCCGGCCGCATGGACGCCGCGCGCGCCGTGGTCGAACTTTTTGAAGCCACTTCCACCGAGCAGGCCGAACAACTGGCCGCGCATCTCGACGCGCGCAACCGCGAACGCCAAATCATGCAGCAGGAGATCACCGAGCGTGCGATGCTCGAACTCATCACGAGCGGCGAGTGCGGTCCCGTCGCCGTCGTCGCGGGCGATGGCTGGCACCGCGGCGTGATCGGACTCGCCGCCTCGAAGATCGCCGAGCGCATGGGCCGCCCGGCCGTCGTCATCTCGCTCGAAGGTGACAAGGGACACGGCTCGGCGCGCAGCGTCGAAAAGTATCACCTGCTCGAAGGGCTGACGACCTGCGCTGACCTCTTCGACAGCTTCGGCGGCCACGCGCAAGCGGCCGGCCTCGTCATCCCCCGCGACAACATCAACGCACTCCGCCGCCGCCTCAACGAACACGCGGCGCACCTGCTGACCGAGGAAGAGCGCCAACCGACGCTCAGGATCGACGCCGAGTTACCCGCCGAACAACTGACGCTCGAACTCGTCAGTCAAGTCGAAAAGCTCGAACCGTTCGGCGCGAGTTGGCCGCGCCCCGTCTTTCAGACGCGGGGGCTGCGCGTCGTCCGCGAACCGCGCGTATTGAAAGAGCGCCACCTGAAACTAATCGTCGCGGGCACGGACAACCGCCCGCTCGAAGCGCTCTGGTGGGGCGGGGCCGAACGTTCGACAGCAACGCCCCGCGTCGGCCAGAGCATCGAACTGGCCTACGGCGTCGAGGCGAACACGTGGCGTGACGAGACGAAGGTGCAGTTGATCGTGGAAGACATGAAAATTAGTGACAGGTGACAAGTGATAGGTGACAGGATAAAAACCTGTCCCCTCCCGTCCCCTATCACTTGTCACCTGTCACTTAAAAGAATGCAAGAGCTTAGTCGCAGAAAGACAGTCAGTTGGATCGGGCTGCGCGCGCGCGCGCCGCTCGTCGTGCGCGTGCTGGCGTTGCTGATGCTGGCGGCGGGCCTGATCGCGGTCGGCGTGTCGTACTATCGGGCGCGGGGCGATAAGCCTTTCCGTCTGCGTTCGGGGCCGGCGGAGTTGTCGCGGACGGTCGTTAGCCGAGTCGAAAATTTCGAGCGGCGCGTCACCGAAGGCGATCGCATGACGATGCTGCTGCGCGCCTCGCTCTACCTGCAATTCGACGACGGCCACCACGAACTGGAGAACGTCCACCTCGAACATTTCCCGAAAGCGAATGAAGGGCCGGATAAAATCGACGCGCAGCGGGCCGTCTATTTCGTCGAGACCGAGCAGGTGACGTTCACCGGCAACGTCCGGGTCGAGACGCGCGATCATTTGAAGGTCGTGAGCGAAGCGCTCAATTACGATGTCAAGAACGAGCGCGCCGACTCGCCTTCGCCCCTGACATTCGAGCGCGAGAACGTCAGCGGTCGCGCCGACAGCGCGCTCGTCAACTCGAAGCAGAGGAAGCTGGAATTGCGCGGCGGCGTCGAGATCACCGTCAACCCGCAGGCGGTCGCGGGCGGGGCCGCCCCGCCGCCCGGTAGGAGCGCCCCCGTCACCGTCCGCGCGCCGCGCGCTGACTTCGATCAGGTGCGGCTGCACCTCGCCTTCACCGGCGGCGCGACCGCTGAACAGGGGCGCGACATTATGAGCGGCGAGACGCTGGCCGCCTTTCTCGGCGAGCAGAAGAAACTGCAAAAGATCGAAGCGCGCACCAACGCTTACCTGCGCTCGATGACCGAAGGGCGCGCCGCCGAAGTCAACGCCCGCGACATGGACTTCAATTTCGACGCGGACCAGAAACTATCGGGCGCGTCCGCCCGCACGGACGTGCGCGCCAAGACGCTCGACGCTGAATCAGAGGCGCAGCTTCAATCGCCGGCCGAGGTCCAACTCTTCTTCGAGCGGCAGGGCGACGAAAGCCTGCTGCGCCGGATGGAGTCGGGCGGGCGGCCCGTCATCACTTTGGCCGCGCCCCGCTCGCGCGCGAGCGATCCGCAGGCGGCGAACAAGCGCCTCACCGCAGATAGTGTCAAACTTCACTGGCGCGCGACGGGTCGCGACCTCGAACGCGCCGAGGCGGTCGGCAACGCGGAGTTGACCGTCGAGCCGGTGCAGTCCGGGCCAAAGGCTGAGCGCAAGACCCTCAACGCGCCGCGCTTTGACTGCGAGTTTTACGAGGCGGGGAATCTAGCCAAAAACTTTATCGCCTCCGGGGGACCAGTTAAGGCCGTCTTCACGCCCACGCAGGAGAGCGCCGGGCGGATGCCGCGCACGCTCGACGCGCAGAAAGTGACGGCCGCTTTCGCGCGCGACACGCAGGACGTGGAGCGGATGGACGCGGAGGGCGGCGCGCAGTTCAACGAAGGAGATCGCAACGGGCAGGCCGCGAGCGCGTCTTACACCACGGCCGACGAGACGGTGCGTCTGCGCGGCGGCGAGCCCGTCGTCTGGGACTCGCGCGCGCGGCTCAAGGCGGACGAGATCGATTCTGACACGCGGCGCAAAATCTCTGTCGCGCGGGGCCGCGCGACGACCACCTACTACAGTCAGGAGCAGACGGGCGGAGCCGCGCCCTTCGCGAAGGCGAAGAGCCCGGTCTTCATCGTCTCGCAGGCGGCTGAGTTCCAGCACGAGACGGGCGTCGGTATCTACAGCGGCGACGCGCGCGCGTGGCAGGACGACAACTTCGTGCGCGCCGACAAACTGATCCTCAGACGCGAGCAGCAGCGGCTCGAAGGCGAGGGCAAAGTCCAGAGCGCACTCTACCGCGCGCGGCGGCAAACGAGCGCGACCGGCGTCCGCGAAGTGGTCCCCGTCTTCGCTACCTCCCGTCGGATGTTCTACTCAAATGCCGACCGCGTGCTGCACTACGAGGGCGAGGTGGACATCAAGCAGGGGACCGAGCGTCTGACTGCGGAAACGGCCGACGTTCACTTGTTGAAAGAGCAGAGCGAGGTCGAGCGCACCGTGGCGCAGCGCAACGTCGTCGTGACGCAGCCCGGCCGGCGCGGCGTCGGCGAGTGGGCGCAGTACACCGCGGCCGACGAAACCGTGATGCTGACCGGCAATCCCGCGCGCGTCGAAGACGCGGAGCAGGGCAACACGGAAGGCCGCCGCCTGACCGTCTATTTGCGCGACAAGCGCGTCGTCGCCGATGGCGGCGGACAGGGCGGCGAGCAGTCCACGGGCCGCGTGCGCTCGACGCACAAAGTTAAGAAGCAGTAAGCGAATGAGCGCCGTGCAGACTGAATCATTGATCGAACATGCCACGAGTGAGCCCGCGCCGGCGAGACGCGAGTTCGTCGCCAAGTCTCCGTCGCCGTCCGCGCTGGCGGCGTTCGCTCTGGTCAAGTCTTACGGCCGGCGGCAGGTGGTCAAGGGCGTCAGCCTGCACGTCGAGCCGGGCGAAGTGGTTGGGTTGCTCGGCGCGAACGGCGCGGGCAAGACCACGACTTTCTACATGATGATCGGGCTGGAGCGGCCAGACGGTGGCAAGGTTTACTTGGGCGATCGCGACATCACGAAGCTACCGATGTACTTGAGGGCGCGCCTCGGCGTCGGCTATCTGCCGCAGGAGCCTTCGGTCTTTCGCAAGATGACGGTGGCCGAAAACGTCCTCGCGGTGCTGGAGACGATGGGCCTCAGGCGGCGCGAGCGCTTCAAGCGTCTGGAAGAATTGCTCGAAGAATTCGGCGTCGCGCACGTCAGGAACACGCGCGGCGATTCGCTCTCGGGCGGCGAGCGGCGGCGCACCGAGATCGCGCGCGCGCTGGCGACCGAGCCGCAGTTCATCCTGCTCGACGAGCCTTTCGCCGGCATCGACCCGAAGGCGGTGGACGAGATTCAGAAGATGATCATTTACCTGCGCGGTCGGGGTATCGGCATCCTCATCACCGACCATAACGTGCGCGAGACGCTGGGCGTCACGGACCGCGCCTATATCATGGCCGACGGGCGCATTTTCCGCACCGGCGAGCCCGTCGCGCTGACCGAAGACGCGGAGGTGCGCCGCCTCTACCTCGGTGAAAAATTCCGCCTGTAAGTCGCTGCATCCCGGCCCCGGATCGGTTATAATCGCCTCGGTCGCCCTGACCCGGCGCTCTCAAGCAATATTCAGTTTTCAGCCGGTTACGCCTCTGGCAAGTTCACGCAAAGGTATGTCCGTTAAGCTCACCACCAGTCTTTCGCAACGTCTCGTCCTGACGCCGCAACTGCGCCAACGCATCGAGATGTTGCAGATGACTTCAATCGAACTGGGCGACTTGATCCAAGAGCAACTCCTCGAAAACCCCGTGCTTGAGGAAGTGACGCAGCAGGAGGAGAAACGCGAGATCGAATCCGAGATCATCGATCAGTTGGCCGGCTCGCCCGACGCCGTGATGACTCCTTACGAGGCGGACGTGAGCATGAACGGGACGGGCGAGTTGACCGCCGCCGCGTCCGAGTTCGCCGGCCCTGAAGAGGCTCTGCCCGCGACGGCCGAGGCTCCGGCGGTCGGTGGTGAAGAGGAAGAGTTCGCCGACCGCGATCGCGACCCGTTCGAGGAGATCGACTTCGGGCGAGAGTTTCAGGAGTATCTGGACCCCGGCTATAAGACGCAGGAGTTCGAGTACAAGGATGACGCTCCGACCTTCGAGCAGTTCCTCACGCGCCCCGAGTCCCTCTCCGAACATCTCACGTGGCAACTCAACATGAGCCACCTGCCGCCCGAGTTGCTGCCCGCGGCTGAAGCGGTCGTCGGCAATCTCAACGGCGACGGGCGGCTGAACGCGACCAACGAGGAGATGGCGGCGTTCGGCGACTGGCCGATCGAGCAGGTCGAAGAGGCGCGCCAATTCGTGATGCGCCTCGACCCGGTCGGCTGCGGCGCGCGCGACGTGCGCGAGTGTCTGCTGGTCCAGTTGGAGGTGCGCGGCGAGGGCGAGCGGCTGGCGGTGCGTCTGATCCGCGAGCACTCGCTCGCCGAGATGCAGCAGCACAAACTACCGGCGCTGTCGAAACTGACGGGCGTCTCCGTCGAGACGCTGCTCGCGGAACTCGAACACATCCGCACCGCGCTCGACCCTTATCCGGGCCGGAACTATTCGGCCGACGAAGCGATCCCGATCGTCCCCGAAGTGTTCATCGAAAAGATCGACGAAGACTACGTGATCTATTTCGCCGACGACGGCAGCCCGCGCCTGCGAATCAGCAACAGCTACCAGAGTATGCTCGGCCAGCCGGACACGTCGAAGGAGACGCGCGACTTCATCAAGGACAAGATGCGCTCGGCGGTCGATCTGCTGCGTAACATCGAGCACCGGCGACAGACGATCTACCGCGTCGTCGAGTGCATCGTCCGCCGGCAGCGCGAGTTTCTCGACAAAGGGGTCCAGTTCATCCGGCCGATGATGCTCAAGGACGTGGCCGAGGACACGGGGATGCACCTTTCGACCATCTCGCGCGTCGTCAACCGCAAGTACGCGCACACGCCGCAGGGCGTCATCGAGTTGCGCCGCTTCTTCACCGAAGGCATGACCAACGAGGACGGCGAAGAGGTCTCGACGCGCATCATCAAATTAAAGATCAAGAAGCTCATCGAAGAGGAAGACTCGCACAACCCGATCACGGACGATCAAGTCGTCAAGATTCTGCTGAAGGACGGCATGAAGCTGTCGCGCCGCACGGTCGCGAAGTACCGCGACCAGATGCAGATCCCGGGTTCGCGCGAGCGTAAGGCAGTGGTCTAATTCAGGGGCCGGGTGTCAGGGGCCGGGGGCCAGTTTATAGTTGGAAGTTTGAGATTTAAGGTTTGAAGTTAATTCAACCTTGAACTTTAAACTTTATACTTTGAACTTTAGGCTTCGTCAGTATCATGGATCACCCGCCTGTGAAGGAGCCATATATGCGCGTAATTCGCCTCTTGCTCGTGCTCGTCGCCGCG
>JBOGOY010000060.1:0-10473 GCA_050748185.1 Pyrinomonadaceae bacterium | reverse complement strand
TATGGTTACTAAGTCGCCGTCCCACAAGCCACGAAAGACGCCGCGCTGCGCGAGTTTGAAAAACTGAGCGGCGATGATTAAAGGTTAGAGTGAAAGAGAGGTCTGGCCCCGATGCGCGCCGAGAAACAGCTTCCGCAACGTTACACCGTCGAAGCATACTTACAGATGGAACGCGCGTCTGAGGTGCGACACGAATACTTGGACGGCGCAATCTTCGAGATGGCGGGCGAAACCATCCCGCACGGACGCATTTGCAGTAACCTTGTCATCTCGCTTGGCGCGCAGTTGAGAGGGAAAGACTGCGACGTGTTCACCAAAGACATGAAAGTGCGGAGCGGCGCGCTGCCGAGTCCGCGCCGCGTGATGAAAGGAATATTTTCGTACCCGGATGTGGTGATCGTTTGCGGTAAGCCACAAGTGCACGACGCATACACCGACATTTTGCTCAATCCGCAAGTCATTATCGAAGTCTTGTCAGAAGCGACCGAAGCCTTTGACCGAGGCGAAAAGTTCCAACGTTACCGCGAACATCTGCCGTCCTTAATGGATTACCTACTCGTCGCGCAAGTGCGGCCATACGTCGAGCATTTTACGCGCAGGGACGCGGAGCGTTGGGAATTGGTGTCCTACGCAGGCACGGACAGCGTGCTCGCTCTGTCATCGCTTGATTGCCGTCTGCGGCTCGGCGACATTTACGAGCGCGTAGAGTTCCCGCCCCCAGTCAGCGACGTGGCGGAAGAACTGCCATCCGACGACGCAACGTCTCAAGGTTGACACGCCCACCGAAAACTTCCTGACGGCACGGCTCTTAAATCCGCGGACAGAGCGCGGGAGCTATCACGCCTTTCCGCAAGGTAAGAGAGTCCGGCGCTGTCGAAGTACTCCGTGAGAGAATATGAACCTTCAGCCCGTCGTTTCGTATTTTTTGGAAACTCGACACAGGAGTCCATGATGTTCTGTCCACAATGCGGCGCGAATCAAAGCGAAGAACTGAAGTTTTGTAAATTGTGCGGGGCCAACTTGCAGGCCGTGCGTCTGGCCGTGTCGGTGCGCGAGACGGACGAGAAATTTGATTGGAGCAAGACGTGGGTCGCCGAGATGTTCCTCTCCGAGAGTGAGCGCAAACGGCGCGGGCAGGAACTTGAGCGCCAGCGCGGCATGACGCCGGAAGTGAAACGTTATAACGAGATCAAAGCCGGCATCATCACTTCCTGCGTCGGCCTCGGCGCGGCGATCTTTCTCTACTTCCTGATGCAGGGCATTATCCTGAGCGGGAACGCGACGCCGAGCGATGCCCAGATTCTCAGCCGCATCTGGATCGCCGGGGTGATTCCGTTTCTCATCGGCATCGCTCTGATGATCAACGGCATCTTCGTCAGCAAAAAATTGGTGGAAGCTGTCAGGAAAGAATTGCCACCGGAAACCAAGTTGGCGGCAGTGGGCGGGCCGCGGGGAGACGCGGGAGATCACTTGCTGGGCTCCGCCGACACGACGGAATTCGTTACCCCAAACTTCAGCGTCACTGAAAGCACGACGAAACACTTGAAGAGTTCCGGCCGGAAGTAGTGCCAAGCTTCATCACATCGACGGCCAACTCAATCGAGGCAAAGGCCGTAATGACGTGAGCCTCCGCGTCAAGCTCTTTGAGACGCCGCAGCGTTTCGAGTCCTTCCATCCCCGGCATCTTCTGGTCCAGCAGCACGGCATCCCAAGTCGAGCCGTCGCCGAAGGCAGTCAGTCCTTGAAAGCCATCACTCGCCTCTACGGCTTCGTAGCCGGCCGTGTCGCGCGTCAGACGCAGCATCCGGCGAATGTGCTCTTCATCAACGATCAAAACACGTCTCTTCATGCTCATCAACTCTGCGTTTTTGTCGGGACTGGCGACGCCTGTGAACTACCGTCCGCCGCCGGCAAAGTGAACGTCAACGTCGTGCCGCGACCGACTTCCGACTGCACGCCGAGCTGCCCGCCGTGCGCCTCGACGATTGATTTCGAGATGGCAAGGCCGAGTCCGGCACCACCCGTCGGCGCATCGGGCACCTGCACAAATTTATCGAAGATGTGCGGCAGATACTCGGGCGGGATCCCGCGCCCCGTGTCACGAACCGAAACGACGATGCCGCCGTCGCGCCGTTCGGCCCCGATCTCGATCTCTCCGCCCCGCTCCGTGTGGCGCAGAGCGTTGGTCACGAGATTGATGATCACGCGCCCGATCTGCGCGCGGTCGGCAAGCACGTGTGGCAAGTCGGGCGGCGCGTCCGTCTTCAACTTAATGTTATTAGCTTCGACCTGCGCCCGCAGGCGTTCGGCCGACTCAAGCACTAAATCTTTGGCGCGCACCGGCGCGAGTTGGGGCCGGCTCTCTCCCGCTTCAAGCTTCGAGAGATCGAGCAGATCGCGCATCAGTTTTTCCAGCCGCTCGCAATCTTCGCGGCAAGCCGCGAGCACTTCCTGTTGCTTGTCCGTCAATTCCCCCGCCGCGCCTTCGAGTAAGAGATGTACCCCCATTTGCACGCTCGTGAGCGGCGTCCGCAGTTCATGAGAAGCGGTGGCGATGAAGTCCGATTTGATGAGGTCGATCTCACGCAGGTGTGTGATGTCTTCCAAAAGCGTGACCGCGCCGAGCAGGTGATTTTCCGTGTCGCGCATCGGTGTCGTGCGAAGACGAAAGGCGCGCTCCGATCCGTCCACCGCCAACGGCGGAACCGTTGCGGCCTCCTCTTCCGCGACGGGTAGTTGTGAAGAAACTTCTCTCTTGTTGCCCCCAGCGTCTTCCAACGGCACCACCTGCACGGTCGCATCCCTGACTTCAGACAAGAACCGGTTAATCACAGACCCGTGCACGAGGATGTCCCAGCGCGAGCGCGCCGATTGCCCGAAGATGACGTGCGTGATGCCCTCGCCCCGCGCGAACTTGATCAGCGCGTCGGCTACGCGCCGCCCGCTGAGTTTGACTACTTTGGCCCCCAGTTCTTCGGCGAAGCGGATGTTCTCTTGAAGAGCGGCATAATCAGGAGGCTTGATGCGGCCCGGTTCTTCGTTCGGTGTCTCGACGTAGACCGCATACCAATCATTCGCCAGCCGCCCGGCCATGCGTGAACCGACGCGCAGAAGTTTTTTCGCGCTTCCGCGTGAGGCCATAGCGACCATCACCTTTTCGGGAATGACGGCCTTTTCCAACCCTTCGCGCTCACGGTAGTCTTGCGCCTTGGCTGCCTGATCCTGTGCAACTTGGCGCAACGCCAGTTCCCGCAGAGTCGAGAGATTCCCCTTCCGAAAGAAATTGTTGAGCGACTGCTCGATTTTCTCCACGCCGTAGATTTTGCCTTGGCGGAGTCGAGTTCTGAGCGTGTCAACCGAGACATCGACATTGACTACTTCATCGGCGCGCCGCAGCACGTGGTCGGGCACGGTTTCCCGCACGCGCACACCGGTCGTGCGCGCTACGGCGTCATTCAATGATTCAAGGTGCTGGATGTTGACGGCGGTGATAACGGAGATGCCGGCATTCAAGAGGTCGAGCACGTCTTCGTAGCGTTTGCGATTCTTCGAGCCGGGAACATTCGTATGCGCCAATTCATCAACGACGGCAATGGCAGGTTTGCGCGCGATGACGGCCTCCACATCCATCTCTTCGAGCGTGACGCCGCGGTACTCGATGCGGCGCATCGGAACGCGCTCAAGCTCGCCGAGGAGCGCAGCGGTTTCGGCGCGACCATGTGTTTCAATCATCGCCGCGACAAGATCCACGCCCTGTCGTTTGAGCGCGTGCGCGTCCTCCAGCATCTGGTAGGTCTTGCCCACGCCCGCCGCCGCCCCGATATACACGCGCAGGCGCGCCCGCTCGCCCGCTCTGAGTCGGGCGAGCAGTGATTCCGCTGATGGCCGTTGATTCTCGTCGTTCATAGAGCAATCATCAGAACAATCATGCTTTCGTTTCCTTCACGGCTTCACATCGTGGCGGCTGGGCATCATCTAATCAAAGCGCAAAAAATTTACCGGCGCGTTCTCTTGCGTCCGCGGCCGCGGAAACAGCGAGATTGGTCCCATTCCGGGAGCAACATCTTAGACACACTTCCTTTCTCATGTTTTTACCGTGCTGGCGTCACTGGTGCGGGAGAAGCCGCCGGTCGCGGTCGCTGCCGGTCGAGGTCGAGATTCAATTCCATCACGTTAATCACCGGCTCGCCGAGGAAACCGAACTGCCGCCCGCTCGTGTGCGCGGCGACGGTGCGGCGCACTTCGTCTTCGGCCATCCCGCGCTCGCGCGCGATGCGCGGCACTTGAAAGTCGGCCGCCGCCGGCGAGATGTGCGGGTCGAGTCCCGATGCGCTCGCCGTCACTAAATCGACCGGCACCGGCACGCCGGGGTTCTCCGCCTGCGCTTTCTCAACATCGGCCTTGATGCGGTCGATCAGCTTCTGATTGGTCGGGCCGTAGTTCGACCCAGAAGAGCCGGTGTAGGAGTTGCCCGGCGCGTCGGCGTTGTAGCCGTTTGTGCCCGCCGCCGAAGGCCGCGAACGAAAATAGCCCGGCGACGAAAATGGCTGCCCGATCAAGCGCGAGCCAATTACCGTCCCGTCGTCGCGTTTGATCAAAGACCCATTCGCCTTGTCCGGGAACACGACTTGCGCGACGCCGGTCACAACGAGCGGATAGACAACTCCCAGCAGCACGGTCGTCACGAGTGTCATCAAAATTGCGGTGACTAAATTTTTCATGTCTTATCCTTTCGGACGCATGCCTTTGATCTCAAATTTCGATTTCAAAACGCCTTTGATCTCAAATGATCTCAAATTTCAGATTTCAAATTTGAGATCGCTCCGCGTCTTCACGCTAACCCGACCGCCGTAACAATCACGTCGATGAGCTTAATGCCGACGAACGGCACGACGAGGCCGCCCAAGCCGTAGATCAACAGATTGCGCCTGAGCAGCGCCGCCGCCGACATTGGGCGGTATTTGACGCCACGCAGCGCCAGCGGAATTAGCGCGATGATGATCAGCGCGTTGAAAATGACGGCCGAGAGAATCGCCGATTCCGCTGTTGCCAATCTCATAATGTTCAGGGCGGAGAGCGGCCCCTCCTGTGCCCCGTTCACGGCGTAGAGGCCGGCGAACATCGCTGGGATGATCGCGAAATACTTCGCCACATCGTTGGCGATGGAGAAAGTGGTCAGCGCGCCGCGCGTCATCAAGAGTTGCTTGCCGATTTCGACGACCTCGATCAACTTCGTCGGGTTCGAGTCGAGATCGACCATGTTGCCGGCTTCCTTCGCCGCTTGCGTCCCCGTATTCATCGCGACGCCGACATCCGCCTGCGCCAGCGCGGGCGCATCGTTGGTCCCGTCGCCGGTCATCGCGACGAGTTTTCCTTCGGCCTGTTCGCGCTTGATCAAAGCCATCTTGTCTTCGGGCGTCGCCTCGGCGAGAAAATCATCGACGCCCGCCTCGCGCGCAATCGTCGCGGCGGTCAGCGGGTTGTCGCCCGTGATCATCACGGTCTTGATGCCCATCTGCCGGAGCTGATTGAAGCGCTCGCTCATTCCGCCCTTGACGATGTCTTTCAAGTAAATGACGCCGAGCGGCCGTTTGTTATCGGCGACGACGAGCGGCGTGCCGCCCTCGCGAGAGACGCGCTCGACGATCTCGCGCAGCTCCTTCGGGACGAGCGCGCCGCCGCCGCCAGCGGAAACAACGTACCTCTCAATCGCGTCGGCCGCGCCTTTACGAATCTCCCGACCGTCGAGGTCAACGCCGGACATGCGCGTCTGCGCCGTGAAGGGGATGAACGTGCAGTCGAGACAGTCGCGCCCGCGCATCCCGTACTTCTCTTTCGCCAGCACGACGATGGAGCGTCCTTCGGGCGTCTCGTCGGGCAGCGACGAAAGCTGCGCCGCGTCGGCCAAATCCCCTTCCGACACGCCGGGCAGCGGAATGAACTCCGCCGCTTGTCGATTGCCGAGCGTGATCGTGCCGGTCTTGTCGAGCAGCAAAGTGTTCACGTCGCCCGCCGCCTCGACCGCGCGCCCCGACATCGCCAGCACGTTGTACTGAATCAGCCGGTCCATGCCCGCGATGCCGATGGCGGAAAGCAGGCCGCCGATGGTCGTCGGGATCAGGCAGACGAGCAGCGAGACGAGCACGAAGATCGTCTGCGGCGCGCTTGAATAGATCGCGAACGGCTGCAAGGTGACGACCGCCAGCAGGAAAATGATCGTGAGGCCCGCGAGCAGGATGGTGAGCGCGATCTCGTTCGGCGTCTTCTGCCGCGACGCGCCTTCGACTAAGGTGATCATGCGGTCGATAAACGTCTCGCCGGGGTTCGACGTGATGCGGACTTTAATCTCGTCCGAAAGGACGCGCGTGCCGCCCGTCACCGCCGAGCGGTCACCGCCCGCCTCGCGAATCACCGGCGCACTCTCGCCCGTAATCGCCGACTCGTCCACGCTCGCCACGCCCGCGACGATCTCGCCGTCGCCGGGAATAAACTCGCCCGCCGAGACGACCACGACATCATCCTTCCGCAATTGCGGCGCTTGAATGGTCTGCGTCTTTCCGTCCGGCAGCAGCTTGCGCGCGACGGTCTCCGTCTTGGCCTTCCGCAGATTGTCGGCTTGCGCCTTGCCGCGCCCTTCGGCCATCGCCTCGGCAAAGTTGGCGAACAGCACGGTGAACCACAGCCAGAGCGTGATCTGTAGCTCGAAGCCCGTGTTCGTCACGCCGGGAATTGGCGCGATGATGCCGCGGATCAGTTGAATCGTCGCCAAGACCGAACCGACTTCGACGACGAACATCACCGGGTTTTTCGCCATCGTCACCGGGTTCAACTTCCTGAAGGCATCGACGATGGCGCGCGAAACGATCTGCCAATTCCAAATCGCCTGTTTTTTAGTTGTTTCAGCCATAATTTTAATGATGAATGATGAACGATGAATGCGGAATGAAAGGCCTTCTGCTTTTATTCATCATTCCGCATTCATCGTTCATCATTTCCCTAGAATGTTTGTCCCGCGCCTATCAAAAAGTGCTCGACGATGGGACCAAGACTCAGGACGGGGAAGAACGTCAGCGCGCCGACAATGACGATCACCGAGACGAGCAGCGTCGCGAACAGCGGCGACGTGACGGGGAACGTGCCCACCGATGGCGGCACGAACTTCTTGCGCCCGAGGCTGCCCCCGATGGCGAGCACCGGAATGATGATGAAAAAGCGCCCGATGAGCATTGCCATGCCGATGCTCGAGTTGTACCACTGCGTATTAGCCGAGATGCCTGCGAAGGCCGAGCCGTTATTCGCCGTGCCCGAAGTGTAGGCATAGAGCATCTCGCCGAGGCCGTGCGGCCCCGCGTTGTTCAGTTGCGAGGTGCCCCAGTCGGGCGCAAGCGAAGCGATGGCGGTAAAGACCAGCACCACGAGCGGAAAGACGAGCACGGCCAGCATCGCCATCTTCACATCGTAGGCTTCAATCTTCTTGCCGAGATATTCGGGCGTGCGCCCGACCATCAGCCCGGCGATGAAGACCGAAAGGACGACGAAGATCAGAATGCCGTAGAGCCCCGCGCCGACGCCGCCGAAGATCACTTCGCCGAGCATCATGTTGATGAGCGGAATCATGCCGCCGAGCGGCGTGAAACTGTCGTGCATCGAGTTGACCGCGCCGCACGAAGCGTCAGTCGTCACGGTCGCGAAAAGCGCGCTGTTGGCGATGCCGTAACGCACTTCCTTGCCTTCCATATTGCCGCCGGGTTGTAACGTGCTCGCCGTCTGATCAACGCCTAGCCCCGCGAGGATCGGATTGCCGCGCGCCTCCGCCCAATAGGCGACCAGCACGCCGGCAAAGAAGAGGAATGACATTGCCGCGAAGACCGCCCAACCGTGCTTCTGCGATTTCGTCATGCGACCAAGCGTGTAGGTCAGCCCGGCGGGAATCATGAAGATCGCGAGCATCGAGATCAGATTTGAGAAGGGCGTCGGGTTCTCGTAAGGGTGCGCGGCATTGGCGTTGAAGAAGCCGCCGCCGTTCGTGCCCCACTGCTTAATAAATTCTTGCGAAGCGACCGGCCCCTGCGGCAGCGTCTGCGCGGCGGCCACCTGCGGCTCCGTCACGGGATCGCCGTTCGCGTCGATGACGGCGTTGCCATCGGCATCTTTCGTCGGCACCTCAACCGTCTGTCCGTCCACGACCGCCGCCGCTTCATAAGCCTTGAAGTTTTGAATCACGCCCTGCGAGACGAGCAGCAACGCGCCGACGAGGCAGAACGGCAGCAGCACGTAGAGATTGGCGCGGACGAAATCGACCCAGAAGTTGCCGATTGTCTCGACCTCGCGGCGCGCGATGCCACGCACGAACGCGATGGCGATGGCGATGCCGGTCGCGGCCGAGACGAAGTTGTGATAAGCCAAGCCCGCCATCTGCGTCAGGTAGCTCATCGTTGTCTCGCCGACGTAAGACTGCCAGTTCGTGTTCGTCGTAAACGACGCCGCCGTGTTGAACGACGAACTCGGCTCGATGTTGGCTAAGCCTTGCGGGTTGAGCGGCAGCACGCCCTGCAAACGTTGCAGCAGGTAGAGCACGAACATCGAGACGAGGCTGAAGAGCAACAACGCCGCGGCGTACTCCGTCCAACGCATCTCGTGCGTCTCGTCCACGCCGGTCAGGCGGTACAGCACGCGCTCGACGGGGCGCAGCACCGGATGCATCAACGTCCGCTCGCCCGAGAAGACGCGCGTCAAAAAGATGCCGAGCGGCTTCGTGACGGCGAGGATGATGAGGAAGAATATGAGAATCTGTAACCAGCCGTTAAGAGTCATGATGCTCCTTCGGAGCAGAGGTCAGAGGTCAGAGGTCAGTGAAAACAAACTAAATTCTTCTACTGACCTCTGACCTCTATCAGAATTTTTCCGGGCGCAACAGCGCGTAGGCGAGGTAGACGAGCAGCAACACGCTCGCCGTCATAGCCAAAATCGTTTCGAGGCTCATCAGCCGTAAACCTCCCCGGGTTGGGAAAAAGACGGCTCACAACTTCTCGCACCCACGGACATACGCGAGTGCGAGAAGAAAGAAGCCGACGGTAGCAAGAACGAAAATTAAATCGAGCATAACGCTACTCTGTGCCCTCTTGCGTCAGGTGGTTAATTGAAGTTGATGCCGATGGCCGTGTAAAAAAAGTGGTTGCCGTTCGACACGCCGGTGTTGCCGATCGAGTAGCCGACATAGCCGGTCACTTTCGGGTGCGGCTTGAAGTTGACGCCGGGCGTGAAATAACCGGCGGCGTGTTTGCCGGTGTACCAATCGGCGGCGACGCCGAAGCGCGAAGTGACGGGTTGCTCGAAGCCAAACTGCCCACCTGCCCGCTGTGCGTTCGCGGCGACGACGCTGTCGCTAAAGTGGTAGCCGCCCGCCGTCAGCCGCGTGCTGCCCTTGAAAGTCTTGCTCACTTGCGCGTAGACGTAGTTGCCAAAGTCGTAAGATTTATTCCGCACCGGGATGAAGGCATTGTCGCCGATGACGAGCGAGTAGCCGTTATCGCCGCCGTCGTAAGCCTTCCACTTAATCGCGGGGACCAGCGTCGTCGAATCAGCGCCGGGATTGATGTTCCCGGTCACGTTCAGGCCGACCTCGACACGCCCGCCGGCACCGACGACGACGCGCGGCACGAACGACGAGAACCGGCCGATCGCGTTATCATCGTCGTCATTCGGCTTGAAGGTCGCGTCCAACTCGCCGTACACCTTGCCTTTGTCGAGCACGTCCGAATTCGGCACGTTGAAGATCGTCTGTTGGGCGGAAGCCGTCACGCAGAGTCCGGCGCACAGGAGACTAAGAGCCGCCAGTCGCCTATGGGACTGGGCTGTAAGTAAACGAATGCCTTGTGTTGAGTTCATCTTATCGTTTTTCACCATAACGAAGTTTTCTGGCTTCGTCCTTCCGCCGATCCATTAAATCCAGACAATGAGCCCCGAGCATGAGCAGCGGGATGGTCAGGAACAGAAGGATCATCCCCGCCGACTTCGTGGCGGAGCCCGTCGCCGCGAACCACGGGATGGCCGTCAGCACCGAGCCCATAAGCGCCACCATGATGCCGCCCGACAGCCCGCAGACCGCTCCGAGCGAATGCCAGTCAGGAGAAGCTCCGCGGGTCCGACGCACCAGCGTCAACCGCGACTTGTCCCCGGCCCGTTTTGTCATCTCGACGTAAGTTATATACATCATCATCAACCCTTTTCCCGCTTTCGGCACGGAAAAAGGGCGCGAGAAGCCGCCGGCCTCCGCGCCCCGCAAAATCTATGCGCCTTCAGGAGTGCCCTTCTCTCAAGCCTGCGAGGTTAGCTGTCGGGCTCGGACTGAGAAGTGTCCTACGTGAAAACTCACGATGCGCCCCGTGTTCCGCCGGAAGATCAGGCGGGACGTTGGTTCCCCCGCGCCGCCCGGCCGGGTCGTTACCAAACTGGCACGACACCACAGGCGAC
>JBOGOY010000059.1:0-10541 GCA_050748185.1 Pyrinomonadaceae bacterium | reverse complement strand
GTCGTCGAACTCGGCGCTCTTCAACGGAAAGTCCTGAATGCGTCGCCGGTACGAGAGTCGCAAATCGTTGACGAGCGAAGCACTCAGGGTGCGGACCCACGTCGCGGAGAAGAGACGCGCGTCGTAGGCGAGCAGATTGTTGAACTTCGGGATCGAGGCGACCTGACCGCCGATCTGCTCGGCCCGCAGCCGCTGAAAGCTGAAGCGGTAGCGGAATTGGTCCCGCGAGTTCGGCAGGTGGTCGATGTTAGTTTGGAAGAGATGTTGTTTGGCCCCGCTCGGCAGATTGAGAATGACCGTGCCGAAGGGGACCGAAGCGCCGAGCACCGCATTAAGGAATTCACCGGCGGGCGCGAGGATCGTGTTGTTGCGTAGAAAATTGACGACGAAAGGGCTCGCGCCCGGCAACGCCGCGATCTGGTTGAGGCCCGCTTCGGTCGGGGCGAAATACTGGCTCGTGCCGGCGGCGCTGTCGTTGGTGTTCCGCTCGTATGCTCCGAAGAAGAACAGCTTGTTCCGCACGATGGGGCCGCCCACCGTCCCGCCGTACCGGTAATCCCTAAAGCGCGGCAAATCGGCAATCGCGTCGCCGCGGAGCTGCGTCTCTTCGGTGGTCGAAGCGGCGTTGAACTTCTCGCTCTGCGCGTAGTAGAACCCGGAGCCGTGAAACTCGTTGGTCCCCGTCTTAGTGACGGTGTTGAACTGCCCGCCCGTGCCCGAGCCGAACTCCGCATTGTAGTTGTTGCTCAGGAGCGAAAACTCCTGCACCGCGTCCTGAATCGTACTGAGCACCGGCCCGGTCACGACCCCTTCATTATTATTCACGCCATCGACGTTAAAGCTATTGCCGCGCGGGCGCGTGCCGCCGACCGAACCACCGGAGCCGACGACGCCCGCCGATCGCTCCGCAACGTTGGGCGCGAGCAGCGCGAGCGCGTTCTGGTTGCCGAAGACCGGCAGGTTAAGCACCTGCTGCGAATCAAAACTGCTGCTCAACTGCGAACTGTCGGACTGGACCAGCGCCTCGCTCGACGCCGTGACATCAACGGTTTCCGTCACCGTCCCGGCCTGTAGGGTCACGTCAACCGTTGTCGCTTGGTTGAGCGTCACTTTGAGTTCCTGCGTCACCGGCGCGAAACCCGCCTGCTCGACGCTGATGGTGTATTCGCCGACGGGCACGTTCGGGAAATTGAACGAGCCGGAATCCGTCGTCTGGGTGTTGAGGGCTTGGCCTCTCTGCTTCTCACGTAGACCGACGGTTGCGTTCGGGATGACGGCGCCCTGCGCGTCAACGACCGAGCCGGTGACAGAGCCGCCGGTCACCTGAGCGTGCGTCGCCGTCGCAAGCGTCACGAGAGATACCAATACGGCTAAAAGCAAGCCGAGCTTCTTGATCATGTCGAACCTCCTAAGCGTTCTTCTGAGGGTTTGTTGGCCGACGGGAATAAGACCTCGCGTCACTCCATCGGTCTTATGCGTCACCTTCTCCGAAGCAGGAAAAGGGCAAGGCATGTGCCTGCCAACAGGCAGGGCGCTTAAGTGGCTGAGGCTTGCAGGTTTGTCAGAAAAGGAAGGGCTTAGGCAAATTCTGACCTTGTCAGTTTGCGACTTGTTCTTCTTAAAAAGTAAGGAGGATTGAACTCACGCAGGGTCAATTCATGCTCTCAAAGTTGAGTCAGATGAAACTCAAACTTACCGCAGAGGCGCAGAGAGAAGCGCGGAGGAACACAGAGGGAGATGGTCTTGGGCTCTGCGTCTCTCCGCGTCAGCTCTCTGCGCCTGCGGCGGTGAGAATGAATAGACCCTGAACTCGCGCTCGCAATTTTTCGCTTCAACCCCGCCCGCTTTGACTGGTCCCTGCGCGCCGGTGCTTCTCTCTTTACTTACTCCGTCGTTTCTGCGCGTTGAGGAACGGTGAGAAACATTAACCGCCGGTTGAGGACAAACAAGGCGGTTTGCTCATAAAGTCGATCACCGGGGTGGTGTGAAATGGTTGACCTTCTTCATCCAGATGATATTAGCGCTAGTGCTTCAGGCAACGGTGTCGGTTCCGCCGACGAGATCGTGAATCAATCGGATGATGCTGCCGAGGAGCCTCGCGGCATTCTCAGATCGTCGTTCCGGCTACTTGAGGGAAGACGTGCCATCGAGCTACCGATCCTCGCGTCGGCCAACGACGTGCGCGAAGTTGTGCAGTACCTGAAGAAGAGGCCCGCCGGCGTCAACGCCTCCGAGGTGGCGCAGCCGCTCAAGAAGCGAATCTTCTTCCCGCCGAAAGTGGCGGCGTATGAGATGCTGGGCTTAGTGTCGGTAATGGGCGAATGCCTGCAACTCTCACCTTTCGGGTGGGAATTTGCGCGCAGTCTTGAGCCGGAAGCGCAAAGCTATCGCCGGCTGCTGGATGGCGCCGCTCCCTACCGGGCGGCTTTGCAATGGATGCTGCAACAGAATATTAATGTCGTGACGCAGGAAGAGATCGCCACTTTCTGGCAAGAACAGAGTCCGCAACCGGTCGCCGCGCTTGAGAGGAAAACCGTCGAAGGCAACGGCGTGTGCTTCTTCCATCTGTGTCAGGCGGCGGAACTGGGGACGATGACGATCGGCAAACGTGGACAACCGGCGCGCCTGCGCCTCTTGCGCGAGGAATTGCGAAAGCACGTCGAAGCACACGCCGAACGCGCCGGTGCGGAAGAGATTGAACGCGCGACATCACACCCGCCGGGCGAGAGCGCGTCTGACAACTTGCGGGTGCTCATCTCCTCACGCGAAGGGGCGGGAGTGGTGCGGCAGATTCAGGCGACGCTTGATTTGCGAGACGTGGCGAGCGAGACCGTCGGACGCGATGGCGAGAGCGAGTGGCCCGGCGGTGAGCGGTTCATCCATGTGACGCAACACTGCGACGCCGCTATCATTGTGATCTCAAGAGCAGACCACGGCCAGCAGCAGCACCCGGAGAACGGCATCGGCGGCAGCCTGTGGCTGGAGATCGGGGCCGCTATGGCGTTGTATCAACGGCGGGTGATGCTCCTGCTGGAAAACGGTTGTCCCGTTCCGCTGAGCCTTCAAAGCGTCCATCACGGCAGATTTGAAGGTGACGAGTTAACGTGGGAAACTGGCGTGCAGTTGCTAAAAGTCATCGAAGACTTCAGCGGGATCAAGTGGCGTTCGCGTTCGACCGCATGACGTCTTCAGAAGAAGGCCGCGATGAACCATCTGGCGCTTGGTGTCGCCCTCTTACTCGCCCTCGTTATTCAGACGCCCGCACAACCTACCGGGGATCAAGACCACCGCGCCGGCCCCAAAATCTCCGCCGGTAAAACTCAGATCGTGTTGCTCGGCACGGGCACGCCGAATGCCGATCCGGAACGCTCCGGGCCGTCCGTCGCCATCGTCGTCAACGACACGCCGTACCTTGTAGACTTCGGACCCGGCGTGGTCAGACGCGCCGCCTCCGCACACCGCGCGGGCGTCGCGGGGTTGACGATGCCAAAACTCAGCCGGGCATTCGTCACACACTTACACTCGGATCACACCGTCGGCTTTCCCGATTTGATTTTTACGCCGTGGGTGCTGGAGAGAATCGAACCGCTTGAAGTGTACGGCCCGAAAGGCATCAAGGCGATGACCCGTCACATCTTGGCAGCTTACCGGGAAGACCTCGCCGTGCGCCTCGACGGGTTAGAACCGGCCAACACCACCGGTTATAAAGTCAACGCACACGAGATCAAGCCCGGCGTTATTTACAAAGACCAGAACGTCACGGTTAAGGCTTTTCTCGTCAGGCACGGCTCGTGGCGTCAAGCCTTCGGTTATCGTTTCGAGACGGCTGACCGGACCATCGTCATTTCCGGCGACTGCGCGCCGAGCGAAAGTGTGATCGAGAATTGCGACGGGTGCGACGTGCTGATTCATGAGGTGTACTCGCAAGCCGGTTTTCTCACCCGCCCGCCCGTCTGGCAAAAATACCATTCCAACTTTCACACTTCGTCGCGCGAGTTGGCGCAACTCGCCGCGAAGGCCAAACCGGGCTTGCTGATCCTGTACCATCAATTGCTGTGGGGCACGACGGAAGAAGAGTTGCTGAACGAAATCCGGCGGGGCTACGGCGGAAAGGTCGTCTCCGGCCGTGATTTAGAAGTTTATTAGTTCTCTGGCGAAAATCCGTGGCAAGAGAATTTTTTGCCACGGAGGGCACAGAGATCACAGAGAAATGATGAATGCGAAATGATGATTGATGAGTGAAAGACGTGCTGCTTTTCATTCATATTCATCATTTCGCATTTTGCCCTCTGTGTCCTCTGTGCCCTCTGTGGCTCAGTCTTTTGCCAGAGGTCTATTGAGGATCGAGTGCGACGCCGCGCACGAGTTCATCGAATCGGGGAGCGCCGCGCAGATTCTTGAACCACGGGTCAACCTTGATGAAGACCATCCACGACGCACGCTCCCGGAATGCCCTTTCGAGTTCCGCCAGCGATTGCTCGACGTCTCCGAGCCCGGCGTAAACAATCGCGGTGCAATAGGGAGAGACGTACCTGCGCGTTGACTGCGCTTGCAGTTCATCAACCACCTTCAGCGCTTCGGCCTCCCTGCCGGAGACGGCCAAGACGTAACCGAGCAGCGCCTCAACCTGCTGGACGTATTCCCCTGCGCGCAGCAGCCGCCGGTAGGTATGCAACTCGGCGAGGGCTTCCGCGAGCGCCCCCTTGTGCGCCAACGCGGCCCCCAGATAATAATGCGCGTGGTTGTAATCCGGGTCGATGTCAATCGTCTGCCGGTATTGTTCGATGGCCCGGTCATAATCCTGTCTGAAGTAAAATGGCAGACCCAAAGAAGTGTTTAAGGCGAGCGACGAGGGATCGACTCTTTGGGCCTGTTTGATCCTCGCGTAGGCCTCGTCGAATCGCCCCTGCATCATCAGAAACCACGCATACCAATGGTGCGCCGAGGCGTAGTTGGGGTTGATTTCGACGGCCAACTTGTACTCTCTCTCCGCACCCTTCCAGTCCCAATCGTGAAACAAGAGAACTTCCGCCAACGAGGCGTGAGGCTCGGCGAGCGTCGGGTCAATCGCCAGAGCCTTCACAGCCGCGGCCCTCGCTTTCGGGAAAGCTTCGTTCGGGTCGAGGTGTAAATACTCTCCGAGAAAACTATAGGAGTCGGCCAAGCCCACGTAAGCGGCGACGTAGTTCGGATCGAGCCGAATAATCTGCTCGGCGTACTCGATGCCCTTTTTCAGCCCGCCTTCGGTCCTCTTATCCCAGCAGTAACGGCCTTTGATGTAGAGCCGGTAGGCTTCGATACTCTCGGTCTGACTCTTGTTAAGCTGCTCGCGCTCCGTGCCACTTAACTCCAAAGACAGGGCGCGCGCCACTTGTTCGGAAATGTTGTCCTGCACGGCGAAGATGTTCGTAAACTCCTCGTCAAACTTGTCGGCCCAGAGAATCTTCGCGTCGCTTAACCTCAGCAGTTGAACGTTGACCCGAATCCTATCGCCGACTCGCTGCACCGTTCCGTCCAACACCGCTTCGACGCCCAATTCCCGACCGGCCGCCAGCGGGCTGTGACTCGCATCCCTGTACTTCAGGATGGCGGTCGTCGGGCGCACAACGAGTTGCTTGACGTAGCTGAGCTTAGTAATCAGAACGTCGGCGATCCCGGTCCCCAGATGCTCGTCAACGCCGTCGCCGCCGAAGGTCTTCAGCGGGAGCACGGCGATCGAGCCAATTCTGTTAGCGACGCCGGCCGGCCGGGCATTGGCGGGTAAGTCGCGGTGTAAATTTGTGCCGACAACTTCCCTGACGTCCGCAACGAAACGATACCCTTCGTTGGGAATCGTCACGATGTACTGGTGATCGAAAGGGCTTTCGCCGAGGAGCTTTCTGATCAGGAAGATGTTCTGCGTCAGGTTGCCTTCTTCGACGATGCTGCCCTGCCAGATTAAATTCATCAGCTTGTCTTTGCTTAGCAATTGCCCGCTGTGCCGCACCAGCGCGAGGAGGGTGTCAAACGCTTTGGGGCGCAGCGGCACGGCCTTCCCGTCGCGCAGCAGCAGCCGCTCGAACGGGTACAAGCGGTAGGCGTCAAACTCGTAGTAGGTGGCTTGTCGTTTATCCATTGAGCCTTTGAAAAAATTGAAAAACATTGAGAACTGCTTACGCTCAGGTGTAGGTTATCCTCGCCCGTCGTCACGCGCTAAACTGTAATCTCTCTCACGTCTGAGTCAACTCTTTGGATGCGCCTTAATAATCATATGGCAAAAATGCTTTTCATGCTTGCGCCTGACACCCCGCGCGTTGGTTCACCAACCACAAGCGCCAAACGCGATGCGGACGAGACGTTCGACGCGGAAGGACCGGCCGAAGCTGAAATATTGCGTGAGTTGCGTGTGATGATCGAAGCGTGGCGCGGCATTAAAGTCGTAACGCATTATGATCGACCGACAGGCTCGTGGTTCTTCATCGCGCTACACGATGCAACTTTAGGAATGCCGGTCGGCGGCTGTCGGATGGCCGCCTACCCGACAGCCGCCGACGGTCTGCGCGACGCGATGCGGCTCGCGGAAGGGATGACCCACAAGTGGGCCGCAATTAATTTCGGCCACGGGGGAGGCAAGTCGGTGATCGCCGTCCCCAGTCCTTTGACCGGCGATGAGCGGAGTGGTGTCTTTCGTCGCTTCGGCGAATTAGTGGAGAGTCTGGACGGGCTTTACAGCACAGGGCAGGACTTGGGGACCAATTCGGACGACATGGCCGTGATCGCCGGGATGACCCGTTACGTCCATGGAATTGACGCCGCCACCGGAAACCACATCGACTCCGGCCACTACACGGCCCTCGGCGTCTTGGCGGGCATTGAGGCGTCACTGAAACACGTCTTCGGCAGCGGGGAGATGCGCGGGCGGCGCATCTTCGTGCAGGGCGTCGGGAGCGTCGGCGGCGCATTGGCGCGGATGCTTTCAAAAGCCGGCGCCGAGGTTGCCATTAGCGAAGCCGACGAAACGCGGGCGCGTGAATACGCCGGCGCCCTCAACGTCGAATTGGTCCCCACGGAAAAAATGTATGCGGCCGCCTGCGACGTGTACGCCCCATGCGCGATGGGCGGCACGCTTAACAGTCAGTCTGTCCCGCTGCTGACCTGCCGGATCGTGGCGGGGGCGGCGAACAACCAGCTCCAGTGCTCGGAGGTGGCGGATCAACTTGACCGGCGCGGCATCCTCTACGCGCCTGATTACGTGGTCAACGCAGGCGGAGCGATCGCGCTCTCGATGCTCCACCGTGGGGCGACCGGGGCGGAGGTCCACGCCCGCATCGAGGACATCGCCGGCACGCTCGGCGGAATTTTCGCCGAAGCCGCCGAGCGTCAGGAGTCGCCGGCCCGCGCCGCCCGGCGACGTGTGGAACGAATCATCGCAGGCACGCATTAATTCTGGATCGGCCCCGAGTTGATTAGCGCACGAGGAGATTTACCACAGAAGGCGCGGAGGACACAGAGAAGAAATGATGAGTGATGAATGCGGAATGATGAAGAGAAGACAAGCTACTCTTCATTCATCACTCATCATTTCGCATTCATCATTCCCGCCCTCTCACTGCGCGGCGACTTTCTTCCTGAGGTACATCGAGTCCCAGACGGTCGTCCACGTCTTGCCGCCGTCGGTCGAGTTGTCCTGTGTATGGCGGACCCGGTCGGGCGCGAGGTTGTAGAAAGTGACTCGCGTCATGGTGCTGCCGCTCGGCGCGAGCACCTCGCCCACATAGCGCATCGCTCCGTCGCTGAACTCGCCGCTCATTTCCCAGACGAGCTGATTGTTGCTCATGTAGATCTGCCGCCACTTCTTGAGGGCGGGGTTGTAGAAGTTCATGCTCTTCCCGGTCACGCCGCCGTTGCCCGTCCAGTTTTCCATCAGCAAGCAGCCTTCTTCGAGGCGTTCGATGACGTTGGTCCCCACGGTCTGACCGTTCACCTGCACGTCCCACACGCCGACCCAGAAATCGAACTGCTTCGCCTCCGGCGAATACTTGCACGGGCGCGCATTCTTCTCAACGCCCTCCGCCAACGCCTTGAAGCGCGCGTCGTCACGCAGGCTGGCGAGGTTCTGGTCCGTTTGCAGGCGGCTGAGTTGGGCGAAGCCCGCGCCGGCGGCGGTGTTCAACCACTCGAAGGCTTTGTCTTTATCGTTCAACCTCGCGTAGGCCGTGCCGAGTGTGTACATCACCAACGGGCCTTGCAATATCTGCACCGCCTTTTGGAGCGGGGCGATGGCTTGCTCGTGTTTGTTCGACGACATCAACGACGCGCCGAGCCTGAACCACGCTTGCCCATTGTTGGGCTGCGCTTTCGTCAGCGCCTCGTAAGCCTTGGCCGACTCGTCCCATTTCCGCGCCTGAAAGAGCGTGTTCGCTTCCTGTGCCTCTGGCGAAGGAGTGGCTGGCGCAGAGGGTTGCGCTTGAGCGAAGGCCGCAGTTGAGATTAACAGCGAAAGAATTGACAACAAGAAGTTCCGACTCGGCACATTTCGGGTCACGTCGATTTACCTCGCTCTGTCATAGTTTATTTCCACACCCCGGCGCTACTTCGCCAATGTTCGCTCGATAAAGCGGTGAGGGTGAAACTCGTAAAAGCACGCGCTCGCATCGTCGCCTCGGCCCACTCCGTTTCAAGTAATCGGCTCTTCCCACAACCATTCGGTTCAATCGCCGGCATGCGTGTTACCTTCGAAGCTCAAGGCACGGTCACTTAATGAGGGCGACGCTGAACGGGAACAGTTGCGCGGTCATGATCTTTTCTTTCACGGCGTCGTCGTTCTCCATGATCGCTTTCGCCTCCGCTTCAGAATCGACTGCGAGGATGACGAGCCCCATCTGGCTCGGCTCCGTCTCGTTCAAGGTTCTCCCGGCTAAAATCACTTTACCTTCCTTGTGCAACTGCTTGAGCCTTCTGAAATGCCGCCCGACGATCTGACCGTCCTTCTCAGTCCAATTCTTCTCGTCCAAAAGTCTCGGAATCAGCTTCAACACATAGATGAATTGCTTTTTCTCACCCGCCTTCTGAACCTCTTGGGAAAAAGGTGAGTGGCCGAGGAACAGCACGATGAGCACGGCGGTGATGATTTTCTTCATCTCAAGTTTCATCCGGGCCACAACCTCATAGCGACCCTCAATTGAAAAGCGAAGTACACCATTGCGGCAGGGCGGTTTCACCCGCTCATCATGCGCCACGGACATCCGAAAAGTCTTTGCTTCGGCTCTCAAACTTTCTCAATCTTTCTCAACGCGGCAAGGGCGGAGACCTTCCCCACTCGCGCTTTTCATTCGCGTGTGGTTTGACGGGCGGTCCTTCCGCGTCTCATTATTCAGGCAGATTTTCCAGAAGACAGAAAGGCACGCAATGAGCCGCAACCCGAACACGGAACCGCCGCAACCCGCCGACCAGCCCGACCTGCCGCCGACCGCACCGCACGACCCCGTCGAGCCCGGCCCGACCGAGCCGCCCGTGGTGGTGCCGCCCGACGCCGAACCGATCGAGCCTGTGAGCGAGCCCGGCAGCACGCCCCCGCCGGCGGGCGATCCACGCCCCGCGGAGCCGACCCGGATCATGTAGCACGCTAAAAGTGCCGGGTGACAAGCGACAAGCAAGAACTATCTATCTCCTGTCACTTGTCACTCGGTCACTGTTGAGAAAATAGACGGGCGGAGATTTTGACGAGCGAAGGCGGGAGCGATGATCTCGGCGACGAACGCGACAGACTTATCACCTGAACTAACGGAAGAACCCGGTGGCGACGCCGTCGCCGCTCGCATGGAAGTCATCAGGCGCGAACTGGCGCAGAAGCATTTCCGGCCATACCGGTTGCTGCGTAACAAACACGCGCAGACGTTGGGCGGTTATGCTTGGCCGCGCCGCTTCAGGCTGCGCGCGTTGCGCCGTGACGAGGCGCGCCTCTTCGAAGTCGAGCCGGGCGTCAGGCTGCTGGTCCACTGCCGCTGGCACGGTGGTGTTGGTGACGCCGATCACCGACGCGAGCGCCCGACGCTGCTCCTCGTCCACGGCCTCGAAGGCTCGAGCACGTCCGTTTACATGCTCAGCACCGCGCACAAGGCCTTCCGCGCCGGCTTCAACGTGCTGCGCCTCAACGTCCGCACCTGCGGCGGCTCGGAACGCTTCTCGCAAACCTCCTACAACGGCAGCATGTCGCAGGACTTGCGCGCCGTGGTCGATGAGTTGATCGCGCGCGACCGTCTCAAATCGATCTACCTCGCCGGCTTCTCGCTCGGCGGCAACATGAGCCTGAAGATGGCCGGCGAGGCCGGGGCGGGCGCGCCGCCGGAGTTGCGTGGCCTCTGCGCCGTCTCGCCCTCGATCGATCTCTCGGCCTGCGCCACGGCCATCGCGCACCGCTCGAACTGGTTCTACGGCCGGAAATTTCTGATGAGCCTGAAGCAGCGGGTGCGCCTCTTGCAGCAGACCTACCCGGACCGCTACGACGCGAGCGAGTTGGAGCGGGTCAGCACGATCCGCGAATTCGATGCGCGCTTCACTGT
>JBOGOY010000058.1:0-10589 GCA_050748185.1 Pyrinomonadaceae bacterium | reverse complement strand
CAGCAGATCCTACAGGGCAAGCAGACGATGACCATCTACAAGCCGATCCAGCCGCTCGCCTACGGCGCGGTGGACGCCGCGGTAAAGATGGCGCGCGGCGAAAAGCCCGAGACGAACGACAAGGTCAACAACGGCAAGATCGACGTGCCCTCCTACCTCTACGAGCCGGTCGCGGTCGGCCGCGACAACCTGCTCTCGACCGTCGTCAAAGACGGCTACCACTCGCTTCAACGAATCTGTGAGGGCGTCCCGGCGGACAAGTGTCCGAAACCATAGTCCAAAGTCCAAGGTCCAAAGTCGAAAACCTGTCTTCAGACTTTGGACTTTGGACTAAAGGCGAAGATGGAAACCGGCATTCAACCCGCATTCTTAGAGATGCGCGAGATCACGAAGTCGTTCCCCGGTGTGCGGGCGCTCGACGGGGTGACGTTCGATCTCCATCGCGGCGAGTTTCACGCGCTGGTGGGCGAGAACGGGGCGGGTAAATCGACGCTGATGAAAGTGCTCGGCGGCGTCTATCCGCACGGCACTTACGGCGGCGAAATTGTGATCGAAGGGGAAGCTCGGCGCTTCGCCAGCATCCGCGACGCAGAGACCGCCGGCATCGCCGTCATCTTTCAGGAGTTGTCGCTCGTCAAAGATTTGAGCGTCGGCGAAAACATTTTCCTCGGGCGCGAGCCGCGCCGCTTCGGCGTCATCCGCTGGGAAGAGTTGTACCGCCGCGCCGGTCAACTGCTGAAAGACTTGCGCCTGCCGATCGACCCGCGCACGCCCGTCCGCAACCTCGGCATCGGCCAACAGCAACTCGTCGAGATCGCCAAAGCGCTCTCGCACGAAGCGCGCATTCTCGTCCTTGACGAGCCGACCGCCGCGCTCACCGAGTCAGAAGTCGAAACCCTGTTCGGTATCCTTAACAGTTTGCGCGAGCGCGGCGTCGGGATGATCTACATCTCGCATAAACTCGACGAAGTGTTCCGCATGTCGGATCGCATCACCGTTCTACGCGACGGGCGGACGGTGGGCACCGCGCCGGCCCGCGAGTGGACCGAAGCGCGGGTCATTGCGCGGATGGTCGGCCGAGAGGTCGGCGACATCTTCCCGCAGCCGGATCACGCGCACGGCGATGTGGCGCTCGAAGTTCGCAACTTCACGGTCGAAGACCCGAACGTGGCGGGGAAGAAACTGGCCGATCGCGTCAGCTTCAAGGTGCGTCGCGGCGAAGTCTTAGGGATCGCGGGATTGATGGGGGCGGGCCGCAGCGAGTTGTTGATGGGCGTGTTCGGCGCGCATCCGGGGCGGACGAGCGGGGAAGTGCTAGTCGAGGGCCGCCCCGTCAGAATCTCGAACCCGGCCGAAGGCATCAAACACGGCATCGGCTTCGTCACCGAGGATCGCAAACGCTTTGGCCTCGTGCTGGACCAGACCATCCTGAAGAACATGACGCTCGCCGGCCTACCGCGCATCTCCGGCCGCTTCGTCACCAACTTGGACGCTGAGGCGGCGGCCGGCAACCGCTCGATGACAGATTTGCGCGTCAAGGCCAACTCGGTCTTCACCGTCGCCGGCACGCTCTCAGGCGGCAACCAGCAGAAAGTCGTGCTCGCTAAGTGGCTGCTGACGGACCCGAAAGTCCTGTTCCTCGACGAGCCGACGCGCGGCATCGACGTGGGAGCCAAACAGGAGATTTACGCCCTCATCAACCGGCTGGCCGAGTCAGGCCTCGCCATCGTCCTCGTCTCTTCGGAACTGCCGGAAGTGCTCGGCCTCTCCGACCGCGTACTGGTCCTGCACGAGGGACACGTGACGGGCGAGTTCACGCGCCAGACGGCGACGCCCGAAAGCGTGATGGCGTGCGCGACAGGTCATACACGGAATGGCTGAGACCGTGTATTCAGTTCGGTACGTGGATAATATTTGGCGGCCGCAGCCGCGGTATAGACGCCTTGACGCGGCGCTGAACCAAGCTTTGAATCGCGGAGTGTGACATGAGCCAACCAACCAACGACTCGCCAGTTGATCGCCCGCCGGCCAATCTCGACACCGCGCCGACGCCCGTCGCCCCAGAGACGACGAGCCAGACGCGGATCGGCGGCTTGAAAATTCCGACCGACGCCCTGCGCGCCTACACGATGCTGTTCGCGCTGGTCGTCATCTGGCTCGCCTTCCATTGGGCGACCGTCAGCGAGGCGAACCCCTACGGGCTGTTTCTCCAACCGCGCAACTTCTCGAATTTGATGCGGCAGGCGTCTGTGACGGGCGTGCTCGCGGTCGGGATGCTGATGGTCATCGTGGCCGGACAGATCGATCTCTCGGTCGGCTCGGTCGTCGGCCTCGCCGGCGGCATCGCGGCGATGGCGCAGGGCTGGTACGGCTACGGTTTGGTCCCCTCGCTCGCCGCCGGCATCGCCGTCGGCTTGGCGATCGGCGCGGTGCATGGCGCGCTCACGGCCTACGCCAACATCCCCGCTTTCATCGTCACGCTCGGGGGCTTGCTCGCATGGCGCGGCGTCATCTTGGGTTTAAGTAAAGGCGAGACGATCCCGATCAGGATTCAGGGCTTCAAGGCCATCGGGCAGGATTACGTCTCGCCCACGATCGGCTGGGCGCTGGCGGCGCTGGCCGTGGCGGTTGTCGTGTGGCTGACGCTCCAGCGCAATCGCGCGCGGCGGCGTTACGGGCTGGAAGCCGCGGGCGCAGGCGCGACCGCGCTCCGCATCGCCGTGCTCGGGGCGGTGATCCTCGGCTTCGTCTACGTGATGAACTCCTACGAGTTGACGCCGGGCCGCTTCGCCGGCATCCCGATTCCGGTGTTCATCCTGCTGGCCGTCGCGCTGGCGGGCGCGTTCCTGACGCAGAACACGACCTTCGGCCGCTACCTCTACGCCATCGGCGGCAACCCGGACGCGGCGCGACTTTCGGGCATCAGCCTGCGTAAACACATCCTCGCCGTCTTCTGCATCATGGGCGCGCTGTCGGGCGTGGCCTCGATCATTTACACGGCGCGGGTGGGAAGCGCCTCGCCGGACGCGGGCGTGCTCTTGGAACTCGACGCCATCGCGGCCTGCGTTATCGGGGGGACCAGTTTGATGGGCGGGCGCGGTACGGTCTTCGGCGCGATCTTGGGCGCGCTGATCATGGCCAGCCTCGACAACGGAATGTCGCTCAAGAACGTCGAACCCTACACGCAGCAGATCGTCAAAGGCGCGATCCTCGTCGCCGCCGTCGGCTTGGACATGGCGGGCCGCCGGCGCGGGTGAATGTTCTTCGCTCGATTGTTGCCTGAAGAAACTGTGCGTCAGGTGACGTAATGCAACCGATTATGATTAAAAACTTTATATCAGTATTCCTACTTGTCTTCATCGGGACAGCTTTCGACTTGTCCGCAAGGGCAGCGCCCCTTAACGGAGTAATCAAATCCGAGAAAGGTCAGTCGATTCCGAATGTAAAGGTGCTCACCTATGCTCCTCTTCAAAGACAGACGGAATATCCCGCGCAGCGCTACGAAGTGATAAGTGACGCAAAGGGTCGTTTCCGTCTCCCTGCCCACGGACGCATTGTGCATTTCACGCACCCTGAGCAACGCCCTGTTACGAAAATTCTTCCTCTTTCAGCTACAACCATTCAGGTTGTCATGGAAGAGGTAACAGCTACGCTCTGGAAAGTGCCACAATGTCAGGTGGAATCAGGTAGGACGAGAACAGGGATCGCCTTCAAGGTTGTCGCGCCAGACGACGTTCAGGCAAAGAACGGCGTGCGGTTCGACTTGGACACTTATTTTTATGGCTACCAAATGCCGGACGGGAAGTTCGAGGTGATGGTCAATTGGCAGGACTCTACATCCAGCCATCCGAGTGAAGAGACGCTGCTCGAAGCGAAGCATTTTACCGAGCGAGTGTGGGTGTCAGGGGAACGGTTTGGGTACGACACCCGGGGAGAAAGGCGCGACGGAAAGGTTTGGCGATTTGTGAACTACCGTTGGGGAGCGATCTCGTATCAAGGAAATTCGCGGGAAGCAGCAAAGGCGTTTGATAAGATGATAGATGGAATGTGTTTTGACGAAGAGGATGCCAAGAAGTATCCCAATGAGAATTTCTAAATTGAGAAGGCAAGCATGACCTTCTGGAATCAGATAGAGGGCAACTATATGAGTTCACAATTGAAATCACTTGAAGAACTGGTTAAAGAGTTACCGCCTGCTACTCAAGCGGAGGTCAGAGATTTCGTTGAGTTTCTGTTGGAGAAGCACCGGCGGAAGGCGACAAGAAAGCTGCGTCAGAGTTGGGCGGGCGCGTTGAGTGATTATCGCGAGCAGTACACATCGCTGGAACTTCAACAGAAAGCTCTGGATTGGCTGGGCGATTGATGTACTTAGTGGACACAAACATCTGGCTCGAACGGCTGTTGGGTCAGACCAAGGCTGATGAGGTAGGTGATTTTCTCAATCACGTTGCTTCCGGCGAACTCTACATCACCGATTTCGCCTTTCACTCCATTTGCGTCATCCTGACGCGATTAAAGCAGGAAGCGACACTAGTTAATTTCGTTCAGGATGTGTTTGTTGACGGCGCGGTTGATCTGGTTTCCGTATTACCGCAGGAGACACAGAGCGTCATAGATGTAAAGGACAAATTTGGGCTCGACTTCGACGACGCTTATCAATATGCGACAGCCGAAAAATACAATTTGGTGATCGTCAGCTTTGACGGGGACTTCGACCGAACGATACGCGGCAGAAAGACCCCCGCTGAGATTCTAGCGGCGACCTAAATTTACTCCTCAGTCTGTTCACTACAATCATCCATCTTCCGTGTTTCCGCTTGGCGACATTTGCGGTTAATCTTTCCTGTTTCCCAAATCACATCTTCTGCAACATTGGACAGTAATCGAATGAGTAGAATTTTTGCACGTCAACTTTCGCTGGCACTGGTTTTTCTGTTCCTCGTCACGTCGTCGTGGGCGCAGACCAACAACCTCGCGCCGGGCGCGCCGGGTGGCGAGGCGCAGTGGCCGAGCGCGGGGAAGAGCGGCGTCGGCACGTCGAACACTTTGGAGTCGAAGGTTTGGTTCACGTTGCGAGAGGGCGTGCTAACGGACGTGTACTACCCGACGGTTGACGTGGCGAATACGCGCGTCCTCCAACTCGTCATCGTCAGCGCCGATGGAAAGCGCGTTGAGACAGAGATGGAAGACACTGCGCACCGCGTTGAGGTGTTAGACCCGCAGGCGCTTACCTTTCGGCAAATCAACACAGCTAAAAGTGGCGACTATACCATCACCAAAACATACGTCACCGACCCGACGCGCTCGACCTTACTGATTGATGTGACTTTCAAGGGGCGTGGAGGCGAACGACTGCACGTTTACTACGATCCGTCGCTGAACAACAGCGGGATGCACGATTCGGCTTGGTCGCAAGGACACGCAGGCGGCCTAGCCGGCAAACTAGTCCACGGAGAGCAGGCTCTGTTGTCCAGCGATGCTGATAAAGCCTCTGCTCTCGTCTACAGCCCGCGTCCTAAAGAATTAGGATTCTTCGGGCGCGTGACGACCGGCTACTTCGAGACGAGCGACGGACTTGGAGAGCTAAAACGCAAAGGGCAACTCGGCGACACCTATTTACGTGCTGCCGATGGTAACGTTGTGCAAGTTGCCGAAATCTCTGCTGAACTCTCGGGAGTGATGGGCGGCCCGTTAAGTGGAACAGATACTTCGGACACATCTTTCACGCTCGCACTCGGCTTCGGCAGTGAGCCGGAAGAAGCGTTAAAGAATGCGCGACAGTCGCTCTTCAAAGGGTTCGCGGCGGCGCGCGCCGAATATGAGCAGGGCTGGCACGAGTATCTGTCGTCGCTCAGGCGAGTGGCTGCCAAGTATCAAACGCAGTTTGACATGGCGGCGATGATCCTGCGGGCGCACGAGGATAAGACTTACCGCGGAGCGAACATCGCTTCGCTGTCGGTGCCGTGGGGCGGCGGGGCGAATGCGAACGAGCCGAACGTCGGCGGCTATCACCTCGTCTGGTCACGCGATCTTTATCAAGTCGCTACCGCGCTCTACGCGATGGGCGACAAGGCGGGCGCGGACCGCGCGTTAAATTACCTGTTCAAAGTTCAACAGAAGACGGACGGTAGCTTTCCGCAAAACTCTTGGCTCGACGGGCGGCCCTTCTGGGGCTCTTTGCAGATGGACGAGGTGGCTTACCCACTCGTCCTCGCCTACACGCTTGGCCGGACCGACAACGAGACGTGGACCAAGCACGTCAAGCCGGCGGCCGACTTTCTGATCAAGCACGGCCCGCGCACGCCGCAGGAGCGTTGGGAAGAGAAGCCGGGTTTCTCGCCTTCGACCATCGCGGCCGAGATCGCAGGGCTGGTCTGCGCCGCGGAGATCGCCCGGCGCAACGACGATCAGGCGTCGGCCGGTCTTTACCTCGCCGCCGCCGACGAGTGGGCGCGCGGCGTCGAACGCTTCACCGTCACCTCGACCGGCCAGCACGGCGACGGCACTTATTACCTCCGCATCACCGAAAACGACGATCCGAACGACAGGCAGATCATGAACGCCGGCAACGGCGGCGGCGACCACGACGAGCGCGAATACGTGGACGCCGGCTTTCTCGAACTGGTCCGCCTCGGCATCAAGCGGCCGGACGATCCTTTGATCGAGCGCTCGCTCGCGGTGGTGGACAAGGTGATCAAAGTCGAGACGCCGAACGGGCCGGCGTGGTATCGCTACAATTATGACGGCTACGGCGAAATGGACGACGGACGGCGCTGGAACTTCGACGGCAAATACACCGGCAAGGGCCGCCTGTGGGCGCTGCTTTCGGGCGAGCGGGGACAGTATGAACTGGCGCGCGGCGACAGAGAGGCTGCACGAAAGAGACTAGACCACCTGCTCGGCTTCGCGAACGAAGGGTTGATGATCCCGGAACAGGTGTGGGACCAGCCGCAGAGCCCGCGTCCCGCGTTCAAGTTCGGCGAGGGGACGGGATCGGCGACGCCGCTCGCGTGGTCGATGGCGCAATTTATACGCCTCGCCGCGAACATTGAAGAGGGACGCAATCTTGAGACGCCGGACATCGTTGCGGCGCGCTACGTCAAACAACCGATCCCCGCGAAGGCGATGCTGCTGGGCGACGACAGACTAGGCGAAGAGATGTTCGCCACGCGCGCGGCGGGCGAAGTG
The DNA here is from genome assembly GCA_050748185.1 of Pyrinomonadaceae bacterium. Lineage (GTDB taxonomy): Bacteria > Acidobacteriota > Blastocatellia > Pyrinomonadales > Pyrinomonadaceae > JACCRA01. The sequence continues at coordinate 3,401 of JBOGOY010000058.1, read as the reverse complement.
ACTCCGTTCGACGTCCGCTTCGCGCCCGGCACGCGCGTCTTCGTCGGCGTCGGGGACCAGCGGCGCGAGGTGGAGGTGAAACCCGATGGGGCGGCGCGCACCGAAATCGTGATTCCGCAAGGTGAGAGTTGGCTGTTCCTCGCGGTCCACGCGCCGAGCGGCGCGACGGCCTTTAGTCGTGTGAGATTGCCGGGCCACACGAGCGCCGAGTTGCAGAGGGAGGCGACGCGAAACCTGACGCCCGAATTTGTCGAACGTCTGAAGAGCGCGAAAGAGTCGCCTTTGATCGACAGCGAGCGGGTGACGTTCTTTTATCGCGGGCCGGCGCAACAGGTGGAATTAACGGGCGACTTTACGGGTTGGAACACGCGCGGGTTCGCGCTGCAAAATCTGCCGGGCACTGACGTTAAGTTTCACACACGCCGCTTTGCGTCGAGCGCGCGCGCCGAGTATCAGTTCATCGCTGATGGCAAGTGGATGACCGACCCGCTCAACCCGCGGAAGAACGATAACGGCGTCGGCGGGACCAATTCCTTCTTCACGATGCCCGGCTACAGCGCGAACAGTGCCACGTTGAAAGAGACGAGCCTGCCGCTGGAAACTTTCGAGCTGCCGAGCCGCGTGCTGGGCGTGAAGCGCCGGATTCAGGTTTACCTGCCGCCGGGTTACAGAGATGGAAACGAGCGTTATCCCGTGCTCTACCTACAGGACGGCTCCGAGTACGCGACGCGCTCGCAGGCCGCTGTGATCGCCGAAGACTTGATTAAGGCGGGGCGGGTTGAGCCCTTCGTCATCGTCTTCGTCAACCCGGTCGAGCGGATGAAAGAATACTGGGCCAGCGACAAGTTCGCCGAGTTTATGGCGACGGAACTGGTCCCCTATGTTGACGGTCGCTACCGCACGCGCCCCGCGCGCGAAGCCCGCGCCTTGTTAGGGGCCAGCCTCGGCAGTGTCATCTCTTACTGGACTGCTCTGAAGTATCCAGAGATGTTCGCGCGCGTCGGCGGCCAATCGTCCGCGTTTCAGATCGAAGAGGAGCGAGTCTTAAAAGCGATGGGCGGAATGGTGCGCGCCGGCGAGAGCCGACGCCCGTTCCGTTTCTACCTCGACGTGGGCACAATGGAACCCCTGTGGGAAGTGAACCGGCGGGCGCGCCTGCTGCTCGCGGCGAAAGGTTATCCGGTCGTCTATCGCGAGTTCGAGGCCGGCCACAACTGGACGGCGTGGCGCGATCAGTTGGCCGAGGCGTACCTCGCGCTGTGGAAGAATTAGAAACGGAAGTTAAGCCACGAAGGACACGGCGCGGAAATGATGAATGCGGAATGATGAATGATGAATGAAATACCGGATGCTCTTCTATTCATCGTTCATCATTCCGCATTCATCATTTTACTTGAGTAGGAAATAAGACGACGCTATGACTGAGACGCTTTTCAAGGACAGTTTTACGCCTCACGTCAATACAAACGTCCGGGGGCAACGCCTCGACGCCGCGCAAAATCTCCGCGGACCAACGGCGGACCCGCGGCAGGGCACAACGCGGCCCGCTCCGGTCAAGCAGCAGAAAGTTGTCTTGCCGAGCGGCGCGGCCTCAGTCAGCGTCACGGCTACGAAGACGGATTCGTTTGCCGACCCCGATGGCGACGGGCGTGCACAGCCGGGCGACACGATCACCTGCGACCTGACCGTCACCAACGACGGCACGACGGATGCAACCGGCGTCGTCTTCAGCGATAACCTCGACGCCAATACTTCTCTGGTCGTTGGCTCAGTCAACACGCAGCCTCTCGCGGCGGACGACACCTACTAAGTCGTCGCAACGTCCGCATTCAGCCTGACACCGCCGAAGGGTTGCTCGCCAACGACAGCGACCCGGACGCTGGCACGAACTCCGGCCTGACCGTGAGCGGCCCGACGGCCTCGGCGCAGAGCGGCCAACTTACGATCAACGCTGACGGCAGCTTCAACTACAACCCGGCGGCGGGTTTCAGCGGTGCGGACACGTTCACCTACACCGTCACCGACGCCGACGGCAAGACCGACACGGCGACCGCCACGCTGAACGTCTCGAACGTCTTCTGGTTCGTCAACAACGCGGCCCCGGCAGGCGGCGACGGGCGTCTCAACTCGCCGGTGGTGTCTCACAATTTATGCTGAGGTTGGTGAAAGCCTCGATTTATAAGGCTCGAATTGCGGTCAGCATAAAATCTGAAACACGACCGGCAATACGAGCGTTTCGGGTGGGACGGAAGGTGTCTCTCTGCAAAATAACTCTGCCGGTATGCGTTCGTTCGGCAGCCTCTCGATCTCGGGCGGCTCGGGCGTCGGCTTCCTGCACGCGGCAGGCGGCGGCGTGGTCAGCGTGACGGGCATGACCACCGTCACTAACCCTGCGGGCGCCGGCATCGACATTCAAAACTCCACCTCGACCGTGGCCTTCGCCGCTACCGTCGTCAACAAGAACGCTACCAACGGCACGGGCATCACTCTCGTTAACAATTCCGGCATGACGAGCTTCGGCGCGCTCCAGATCACGGCTTCCAATGGCGTCGGACTGTCGGCCATCTCGGCCGCGGTGGCCGGCGGCGACGCCAGCAGTTCTGTTACCGCCACAGGCTGCGCTGTCGCTCAGCGGTTCGGCCGCGAGCCTCGCTTTCTCAAGTCTGACTTCGACCAACGGGCCGGCGACCGGCCTCAACCTCGCGACCGTCAGCGGCGGCGTGTCGAGCCTCTCGACCAATGTGCAGAACCCGAACGGCGTCGGCATGCAGATTCAAAACTCGACCGCCTCATTCAGCTTCGGCAACGCGGTCGTCAACGGCAGCGCCGGCACCGGCGTCAGGCTGATCACGAACAGCGGCACGATCGCCTTCGGCGATCTCGACCTCACGCCCGACTCTGGTCAGCGCGGGTTGCACGCCACCGACAACACCAACGCCGTCTCTTCCACCAGCGGCGCCGTCAACACGCCGAACGCATCGCTCGGCACGCTCACCATCCGCCGCGTGTTCCGCAATAACACCGGCGCTCCCGTCATGCAACTCCGCTTCCGCGTCGTGGACGTGACGACCGCCCCCGCGCCCGCCGGCATGGCGGACCTGCGCGTGCTGGCCTCGACAACGGCGATGGTGGCGAAGAGCGACAGCGTCATGCTCCCGGTTCAAGGGCTGACGCTCGAAGAGACTTCCGTCCAACCCTCTGGCGGCGGCCTCAACTCGACGCTCTCCGCGGGCGTCATCACGCTCGGCAGCCCGCTCGCCAACGGCGCGTCCATCAACGTGCAGTTCCTCCTCGGCGTCGAGCAGACGGGCCGCTTCCGCTTCCTCGTCAACGTCGAGGCGTTGATGCAATAAAGCTAAGGATGTGTTTTCACCCCCTTAACGCGGAGAGGCCGCTTGAAC
>JBOGOY010000057.1:0-10594 GCA_050748185.1 Pyrinomonadaceae bacterium | reverse complement strand
GCGGCAAGCAACGCCCAGAAGCTTGATACCGCAGCCTAGCGAGAGATAAAGGCGACGATCAGCAAGGATGCGCTAAAAAATATTTCCACAACTCTTGACACGACCTCTCTCTGCGGTCAATGCCTGATCGGTCACAGTCAACTTCCCGATCCCCGACTAGCCCGATACACGTTCAAACCAACTCCTCCAACTCACAGCGCAACAGTTCGGCGACGCTCCAAGCTTGTGCGAAGCAGCCGCGGGGCGTGTGCGGCGGATCGGCGTCGAAGATTTCGGAGACTTGGCCGAGTCCGGCCTCCGTCAGGTGTGTGCGGAACTCAGTGGTCCACAGCCGGGCCATTTTAAGGCTGGCGGGCGAGCGCAGGTGAATCTTGAGGTAGGCGGTGATGAACGGGCCGATGAGCCAGCCCCAGACCGTTCCTTGATGATAAGCCGTGTCGCGCTGATAGGGGCCGCCCTCGTAACGCGCCCGGTAGGCCGGGTGGCGCGGCGAGAGCGAGCGCAGGCCGTAGGGCGTCAGCAACTCTCGCTCGACCGTCAGAACGACTTGGCGCGCCCGTTCGCCTTCAAGGATGGGGTGCGGCAGGCTGACGGCAAAAATCTGGTTCGGGCGCAGGTCGGCGTTCGGCTCGCCGGCGTCATCCACGTAGTCGTAGAGACACTGGTCCCCTTGGTTCCAGAAGAGGGTGTCGAAGCTCTCTCGCGCACGGTCGGCGAGTCGGCCGCAGCGGTCGGCGCATGCGTCGTCTTTGAAACGCCGCGCCAACTCTTCGACGGTGCGGAGCGCGTTGTACCAGAGAGCCTGTATCTCGACGGGCTTGCCGGTGCGCGGCGTCACCACATAGTCGTCCACCTTCGCGTCCATCCAAGTCAACTGCACGCCCTCGTGGCCGGCGCGCAACAGTCCGTCTTCACAGGCGCGAATACCATAGAGCGTGCCGCGCTCGTGGCTGGCGACGATCTCTTTCAACAACTCAAAGAAATATTCGCGGACGAACTGCTCGTCGCCGGTGTGGCGCAAGTACGCGCCAACGGCGTTGACGTACCAAAGCGTGCCGTCCACGGTGTTGTATTCGGGTTCTTCGTCGGCGTCGGGAAAGCGGTTCGGGATGAGACCGCCGCGGATGTGGGCGGCGAAGGCGAGCAAAATTTCGCGGGCGGTGCCGTACTTCTTCAACGCGAGGGCGACGCCCGGCAGTGAGATCATCGTGTCGCGCCCCCAGTCGGTGAACCACGGGTAGCCCGCGATCACTGAATGGAGAGTGCGCCCGCGGCTGACGATGAACTGGTCGGCGGCGAGGGCGAGTTGGCGGACGTAGTCGTCATCCGGCCTCGGAGACGCGGCGGCGATTTGCAGGCGGCGCGATTTTTCCTGTTCCTCGAAGGCCGCCGCTCGGCCCGCGTCCCGCGGCTCGGTCGAGGCGACGACGGCACACGTCTGGTCCCCCTTTAAGTCGAAGACGAGCGTACAAGGGTTGTAGAGATCCTCTTTGAAGTCGAAGCCGCGCGATTGCTCTTCGGGCAACTCGAAGTTCCTATACCAGTGAGCCTCCTGATTAACCTGCCGCGCGTCGTGCGCGAGGTAGAGCGCGCCTCCGGTGCGGTCACGGCGCGCGATTCGGAGCACGCCGTCTTCGACGGCAATCGGCTCGAAAGCGTCGTAAGATTCGCGATTGAGCCAGTGGTAATTGCGGAAGGAGACGAGCGGGCGCAATTCCAACACCGCTCCCGCCCCGGATTCGTCGAGCAGCCGGTAGCGGACGACGGTGGTGTTCTCGCCGTGCCGCATGAAGACGGTCTTTTCCAGCTTGACCGGGCCGGCGCGGTAAGTGAAGACAGGGAAGGGATCGAGCCGGAAGCCGGTTTGCAGCAGGTAGCCTTGCGGGTGGATGGTCTCGTTCGGATAACGGTTCGTGCCGAGATCGTAGCGGGCGCCGTCAGCGAGCACGATGGTTTCTTCAAGTTTGGAGAGAAGCACGGCGCGTTCCGTCGGCGGGCGCGTGGCGGCGACGAGCAGACCGTGATAGCGGCGCGCGTTCATGCCGCAGACGGTCGCGGACGCAAATCCGCCGAGCCCGTTCGTCTCAAGCCATTCACGGCACGTGGAGAAATCGAACTGGCGGCAGTTTTCGGCGTCGAAAGTGATCATGCTAAACGTCGCTCCTGTGTCCGGGATGAAAAAGCGTTCGCGTTGATGCCGCGAGAGCTTGCGTCGAAAGCCGCATCTCAGAGGCCGCCGCGGTGGCATTCCTGACTCGGCCTGAAGTTATTCCACCTATGCTCTGCTCAGAGCAATCTTGTAACACAGGCGAGCGCATCCCTCGCAAGAAAATATTTCGGCGGGCGTTCAAGAGGTAACTTGGAAGTTGTGAGGAGGTGTGAAAATGAGCAGAACCCTAAACATGCTGGTGGCCGGGGTGAGCATGACCGGGCTTTTGTGCGCCGGGTTGACATTCGACGGAAGTCCGGGCGGCGCGACCGTGTCGGCCGCATCCGTGGTCGAGCCTCTAGTCGAGCCGCAGCGGGGCGAGGGCGTCGTCGTGCCCATCGACCGCGAAGGCTTCGAGGTGGAAATTCTCGTTAACGGGGTGGCGCAGGAAAAGTACCCGGCGCGGGGCCGGCTTTACGTCGAGGCTTTAAAGGGCGCCGAGTATGCATTGCGGATCAGAAATCCGCTGCCGGTGCGCGTCGCCGTCGCACTTTCGGTGGACGGGCTGAACACGATCGACGCGCGCCGCACGACCGCGCGTGAGGCGAGCAAGTGGGTGGTCCCGCCTTATTCGTCAATCACCGTCGGCGGCTGGCAGATGAGCGGCAGTCGCGCGCGCCGTTTCTACTTCACCACTGAGCCCGGCTCATACGCCGCCAAACTCGGCCGCCCGGCGGATGTCGGCGTCATCTCCGCCGTCTTCTTCCGCGAGCAACCTTCGTCAACGCAGATCGTGCCGTCGCCGCGTCAAGACCCGGCCGGGCGCGCTGAGAGCCGGGCGCGTGACGGGGTCGCGCCTGCCGAGTCGGCCGGGGCGGCCAACAAGTCCGCGGCCGAGTCATCTCGCCGCGAACGCGCGGTGGTCCCAGAAGACGATTACGCGGCGACGGGCATCGGGCGCTCAGTCCACAACGACGTGTATCGCGTCAGTATGAACCTCGCGCCGAGCCCCGTCGTCGCCTTTAATATCCGCTACGAGTACCGCCCCGAGTTGGTCCGCCTCGGCATCCTGCCCCGTCCCCACAGTGAGCCGGATCGTCTCCGCCGGCGCGAGCGGGCACGCGGTTTCGAGGACAGGGATTTCTGCCCCGAGCCTTGAACCGCCGAAGACAGGGCCGGCCACCGGCAAGTAGCAGGTCCCGCGGCCTCAGGCCGCCGCGGGACCGGTCGGCAGCAGGTATTCGAGCAGGTGCTCTAACTGTTCATAGTCGGCCAGCCTTGTCACGTACTCATTCCGGCGCACGTTCGCTTCCAACGGGTACTCTTCCGCTTCCGACCCGTGCGTAATCAGCACCACCGGCAACTGGCCGAGCCTTGCCTGCTGGACGATCCGCCTTGCCGCCGTTAACTCATACAACAGCGGCACGTCGAGGTCCACAAAGAGCAGATCGGGGCGGGCATATCTCGCCCCGGTGGCCGCGTCCCGCCCGTTATCCGTGTCTACCACGCGGTAGCCGCTGCGTTGCAACATCTGCTTCAATTCCGCGCGCGCGTCTTCATCGTCTTCGACGAGTAGAATCGTCGGCACGTAATCTAGTCTGGTCGCCATGTCTGTTCTCCCTCAGCTCGTTTGTGACGGCTTCGTTTGCACGCGATAGGGGGGTATCGAAAGGGGGAAGTCAAAAGCGCTCCCGCTGCAGCTCTCACAGCGCGGAGAAGTCGGGCGATGATTTTGAGTCGGGGGAAGACCCTAAACGAGGTGAACTGGACATTGCGAATCGGGCGATTATGCAATCCGTTGATTGACCGTGTCAAAGAAAAATTGTCGCTAAGCTCGGGACGCCCCGGAAAAACTACAAACATGCCCCACCCCTGACGGGACTTTGAACACAGCCTTTAACGGCCGAATCCACACTGCTAACGCTGGCGTCTCAGGTCCGGCGTGTAGAGCAGCTTGTAAGCGCGATAGTTGGCCAGCACTTTCATCGCATAGTCTTTGCTTTCGGTGAATCCGATCTCGGAGGTGAAGACTCCGTTGTCTTTCTGCCCGGCGCGGGCGACCCATCGGGCGACGTTGTCTTCGCCGCCATTGTAGGAAGCCGCCACCGCCTCGGGCAGTCCGGGGAACTGGCGAAACAAATCGGCGAGGTAAGCGACGCCGAGCGGGATGTTGATCTCTGGGCGGTAGAGATCGTTTTCGTCGAAAGTTTTAATCCCGGCCGCCGGGGCGTATTTAGTGGCAGCGTCAACCGTCAGTTGCAGCAGCCCGCGCGCCGCGGCCTGCGACCGGGCGTCGGGGCGGAAACTGCTCTCCTGCCGCATGATCGCCAGCACCAGCCGTGCGTCAACGTTCTTGTCTTTCACGGCCCGCAGGATGCTTTCGCGAAAAGGGACCGGGTAGTTTCCCGCCGCCGCCGAGGCCTCTCTACGGGCGCCGGCCTGTCGCGCGAGCGAGGCCCGCCGGCCGTCGGGGCCGAGCGACTCCAAACGCTCAGTGGCCCGCGCGCCGAAGTAAGAAGAGAGTCTGTCGCCGACCGCCTTGTAAGCCTCAATTGCTGCCTGTGTCTGCCCGGCTCGCTCAAGACTGTAGGCGCGCAGGTAGAGAACTTCGGGCAGCGTCGTCTGCGCCCCGGCGCCGAACGGGCGGGCGCGCAACTCGTCGGCGGAGCGAACGGCCGCCGACCAATCGCCCACGGAGACGTCGAGCCTGAGTCGCGCAAAGAGCGCGTTGGTTTCCGTGGCCGTGCCTTTGAAGCGGACGCGCGTCTGATCAACCCAGCGGACGGCTTCTTCGTTCCGCCCCGCCTCACGCCAACTGTCAATCGCGTTCAGGTAAGCGTTCTCGACGCGCTCGCCCTGCGGGAAACGCTCGGCGTATTCGCCGTAACGCACCGCGGCCCGCGCCGGTTGGTCCATCCGCAGGACGGTGGCGGCGACGTAATAGTAGCCTTCGCGGCCATCTTTCTGATCGAGGAAATTCTGCCCGAGTCGCTCGAAGTAGGGCAGAGCTTCGGCGTAGCGTCGCTCGACATAGAGCGAGCGGCCCATCCCGAAGAGGGCGGCCGGGACGTTGGCGTCGTTCGGGTAGCGAGAGACGAGCGCTTGCCAGTGTTCGCGGGCCTCGCCGAAGGCGCGGTTGGCGAGATAGACGGCGGCGCGCCGGATGTGCTCGGACGCGGGAAGCGGCGCGAGTTGCCCGTTCGCCAGTCGCCCGTCGCGGTCGAGTCGTCTGGCGGAGACGAGCGCGGCATCACCCTGCAAGTTTGCCGGCATCGGCTCGAACAAGATCGATGTGGCCTCTGGCGCGAGAGTATGTTGCTGTCTGCCTTGATCGCAGGCGGGCGTGAAAGACAGGGCGGAGAAACAGGCGATGAATGCGAGTGCGAGAGGTGCGAACATGATTCTTTGAAAGCGCAAGGCGCGACCAACACCACGCGCGGCCGTGCGAAGTGCCGCGAGAATTCGACATGCTGAATTGAGAAAACGGCAACGCATGGCTGCCAGAGGAGAGATGCGACCGAGGCGCGGAACGTTGAGTGCGGCCCGCGCCTTCGGCCGAGCGGTGTTTGGATGCTCTCAAGCGCAGTCGGGGCAGCCGCACTTGCAGTTAATTTCGGCGGTGTCGCCGGTCCCCTCGCAGTAAGCGCTGCAATACTTGCTGTCCTCGTCGGCCGGGCACAGGCAGCCGGGGTGCGCGCAGTTTTTCTTCTCGTCAGCCATAATCGAAACTCCTTCTCGTGGAAGATTGAATGACGCTCCATTCTAAAACGACCGGCGACTCTTGGGAACCGTGGCCGGCCGTCGGCGACTTAGTGACAAGTCACATGCCTTTATCGATCGGCGGGATCTGCCTCCGCGTCTTCGATGATCTCAAAACTCGAAACGATTTCGGCCGCCGGCCGCAACGTCGCAGCCACGCTGCAATACTTCGTCTCCGACAACTCGATCGCCTGCCTGACGGCCCGCTCCGAGACGTTACGGCCGCGGACGACGTGGCGCACTTCGAGGCGTATGAAACTGCGCGGGTGCTCGTCGCGACGCATGCCGCGCACCTCGACGCGGTAATCAGTCACTTGTTCGCGCTTCTTTTTCAGGATCGAGATTACATCGACGGCCGTGCAGCCGCCGAGCGCGACGAGCAGGAGTTCCAACGGGCTCGCCGCGCTCGACCGCGCCGAATCGGTATCAAGCACCTGCGCGTGGCCGCTCGGCGTGATGGCGACGAAGAGGTCTTCGCCCGCGAAGTGGATAGTGGCTTTGGGAGCTTCGAGAATCATCGCAAATCAGTTTCTCCTCTAAGGCACGAAAGCATAGCACACAGCTTCACGCGCAGGTTCCCCAATCATTGGTTGCACGGTAATTGCTAGTTTAACGTTAGGGGAGAGTAAGCAAACCAATTCGCAAGGGAAAATGGCCGGTCACGCCGTGCGGTGACTCCGCATGATACGCGGCCGAACGTGCAGTGAATGAAGTGTGTACAGATCTTTCAGCTTAATGAGAAGCCAGTGTCAGGCCGTGCCGAAAAGACGGCAAACGGCTACGCGCGGGCCAGAATCAGAGGGAACGTATTTAGCGGCGGGACGGCAGGCTCCAACGCCGCGAAGCCGACGGACCCGAATCGCTGGGGACCAGTGTTTGAATCCTTTGTCTCTCCCTATTGGTCAGCCACACTCTCCTGAACTCAGACGGCTAAGGCACGGGCTTTCGAGCGATTGTGCCCAGAGCTTTTGAAACAAATGATCCAAGGTAATTGGAGGGAAATTAAATGAACAAAGTAAGACAAGCAATTTCATCCGTGCTCGTGCTCGCAGTGTTGAGCCTCGGGCTGACGCCGGTAGCGCAGGCCCAGACCCAGCGGCGCACGACAGGCCGCGGGACCAACGCGCAGACGCGGCAACTCTTCCGTCGCCTCGAAAACGGCGCGGAAAGGTTCCGTACCAGCCTCGACGCGGCGCTCGACCGCAGCCGCTACGACGACACCACGCGCGAAGACAACATCAACGTGGTCGTGGACGACTTGATACACGTCATCGATCACCTCTCGGATCGTTACGAGCGGCGGGCGATCACCAAGGCCGATGTCGAGGCCGTGTTCCTGCGCGCCTCGCGGATTGACACTTTCATGGAGAACAACCGCCTCGTCGCACGCGCCGAACGCGACTGGACGACTTTACGAACCGATCTCAACGAGTTGTCGCGCACCTTCGACGTCGCGTGGCGTCGCGACGCGGGCGGCGACTACAACGCATCGCCCTTCCCGCCCGCGGATAATGATACTTATTACGATCGAAGTATCACCGGCACCTACCGGCTGAACGCGGGGTTGAGTGAGAACCCGCGCGCCGAGGCCAATCTCGCCACCCGCACGCTGCCCGCGCGCATCCGGCAGCGAACCTACAACGATTTGGTCGCGCGGCTTGAGGCCCCTGACGCGCTGGCGATTGATCGCCGCGGCGACAGCGTAACCATCGCTTCCACACGCGCCCCGCAGATCACCTTCGAGGCCGACGGGCGCGAGCGCGTCGAGGGCAATGCGGGCGGTGGCGCGCTCCGCTCGCGCGCCGACTTCGTCGGGGATCAGTTGAGTGTCGCCACTTACGGGGATCAGGTCAGCAATTTCACTGTCACGTTCGATCCCGTCAACGACGGCCGCCGCCTGTTGGTGACGCGCCGAATCACCGTCGAAAACTTACGTGAGCCGGTCGTTGTGCGGAGCTATTACGATCGCACCGCCGACGTGGCGCAGTATGACGTCTACCGCGGCGGGCAGGGGACCACCACTCCGTACCCGTCCGACACTGTCGGGAGTAACAACGGCGAGTTCGTCATCCCGAACGGCACCACTATAGTCGCCACGCTCAACGGCGATGTCTCGACTGAGACAGCGCGCGAGGGCGACCGCTTCACGATGAACGTGCGTTCACCTTCGCAGTATGCGGGTGCGACAGTCGAGGGCACGTTGCGCAACGTCAAGCGCTCGGGCCGCGTCTCGGGCCGCTCGGAAGTGACTTTTGACTTTGAGCGGATTCGCACACGCGACGGTCGTTCGTATCGCTTCGCCGGCTTCGTCGAAAGCATTCGCGGCGAAAACGGCGAGAGCGTTCGGGTGGACAATGAGGGCACGGTGCAGGAGGGCGACAGCCAGACTGATCGCACCGTCCAGCGCACCGCGATCGGCACGGCGGTCGGCGCGATCATCGGCGCGATTGCTGGCGGCGGCAAAGGCGCGGCCATCGGCGCGGTCCTCGGCGCGGGCGGCGGCGCGGGCTCAGTCTACGTGCAAGGTCGCGAAGACCTCGAACTGCGGAGCGGCGCCGAGTTGACCATCCGGGCCAGCAGTCCTCGCTAAACCGCGATTACGGTAAATCACCGACGGGCGGGCGTAAACAGTTTCATGGTGTTTGCGCCCGCCCGCTCGTGTCACAGGCACTTGGCAACCGGAAGGCATAGCCGGTTGAACTTCGCCGGCCTGATGAGAGATCGGCTATGATTCGGTCATATGGCCGGTGTACAAACTCAACTGCCCGAAGAAGTCGAAGCGTACCGTGACCTAATGTGGGACCGGACGCCGGAGGCACGTGTCGAGAATGCCGCAGACGCCGAGCGTCTCGTCGAACGCATTGGCTTCTGCGCGTCGATGACTGACGCGCGGCGGCCCGGCCCTTCGCTCTACGTCGCCGTCTGTGGCCGCCGCGACGCGAACATGCCGCGTAACGTGCAGAAGGATCCGGAAAGCAGCCTGACATGGCGGCTGAAGGACGATGTGATAAGGCACGGGCGCGTGTATTACGGGAAGCTCGCCAAGTGCCGCACCCTCTTCGTCGCGCCGCGATTGGTCCCCAACTTTCTTGCCCTCTGGGGCGTCCCGCGGAGGGAAGAAGGCGAGCGTCTTTCGACCGACGCACGGGCCGTCCTGAAAGTTCTGCGCCGCGAGTGGGAGATGGCGACGAGCGATCTGAGTCAAGCCGCCGGGGTCGAGGAACGGGGCCGACTGACGCGCGCCATAGACGAGTTGCAGCGTGCCATGAAGGTGATTCCACAGGACGTCCTGTACGAGCCATGGTTCACCTACATTTGGACGCTGGCGGAAAGTCGTTTCGCCCCGGAGTTGAAAAAGCGGGTGACGCGCGAGGCGGCGTTGCGCGAGGTGGCGCGGGCATACCTTGATGCGGCGGGCTTCACGACGCCGGGTGAGTTGGCCCGCGTGACCGGGCTGTCACGCCCCGAAGCGGGAGTGGGGAATCACGCGCTCGTCGCAGAGGGCTTCGCCGAGCGCGTCGCCCCCGGAACTTACAGACTGGCGGACTTGCCCGCAAGGCTTGAGCGGCTGGCTCTCGTTTGAGGGTGCGGTTGTAAACCTCGCGCTTCTGGCTGCAAGGCAGTTCCAATCTGGGGGCGGCGAAAACCTTTCGCGGCGGATACGCATCTTTGGATAAAGGCTTTATAATGGGCGGCGTTCAGGCCCACGTGGGCAGGACGGGAGGGCGGATGAAGCGGGACTTAAAACGTAAAGGGAAATGGCTGTTGCTGATATTGACCTGTGCTGTCTGGCTGACGGCGCACGGTCAGGAGAGCACGGCCGCTCGTCAGAACGGCGAGAGCGTCGCCCGGCGTAGTGAGTCGCGCGGTCCCGTCCGTTCAGTCACGATTCCAGTCCGCGTAGGCGAATCCCGTGAGCAACTGCGGCGTGAGGAGTTTCAGCAACTCTCGCTAACCGTGCTGGAGGACGGAGAGCCGCAGGAAATTCTTTCGGCGCGCGGAGCCGACCGCGCCCCGCTGGCGCTCGCTATTCTGGTGCAGGACGATCTGGTGTCGGGCGTCGGCAATGAGATTGCCGGTCTCGCTAAGTTCGTGCGCGGCCTGCCGCAAGGCTCGCGCGTCTTTGTCGGCTTCATGCGCGCCGGCTCGATTCAGGTGCGGCAGCGGTTCACGAACGATCTGGAGCGCGCCGCTAAATCTTTCCGCATCCCCGTCGGGTCGCCAACCGCCGCCCCCTTCAACCCTTTCGAGCAGACTTATGCGGCCCTCAAGCGGTTCGAGTCTCTGCCTGCGGGCACGCGCCGCGCCGCGCTGGTCATCTCGGACGGTCTCGACGTTTCACGCGGCGTCGAAAGCTCCTCTCCCACACAGAGTATCGATCTGCAGCGGGCCATCAACGAGGCGCACCGGCGCGGCGTGGCCGTCTATACGATCTACTACCCGACCGGAATCACGGAGAGCAATCGAGGGCTCGTAGGCAACGCGCAAAGCTCTCTTCTGCGATTGGCCGACGAGACGGGTGGGAAGCCTTATTTCACCGGCTCTGGCGCGCCGGTCAGCTTCGACCCTTACCTCTCTGACCTGACCGACGCGCTGAATCGCCAGTTTGCACTAACTTACCTTTCGACCCATGCGAAAAAAGGTTTTCACCGCATCGAGGTGCAGGCGGCTGCTGCGGACGTGACT
>JBOGOY010000056.1:0-10657 GCA_050748185.1 Pyrinomonadaceae bacterium | reverse complement strand
CAAGAAAGCATTGCTTCCGACTTTGGACTTTGGACTTTAGACTTTGGACTAATTTTACGCTGAAGGCTTAAAATTGCGTATGCGCTTATCCGGTCGCCGCCGCAAATCAGTCGTCTTCTTCATCACGCTGGGCGCGTGTCTGGTGGCGGCGGCGGTGGCCTTGAACGTCGGCTGGATTCTGCTGAACTGGCGCGAGGTCGCGCTGCTCGTGCTGGGGATCGTCTTCTTCAGCGCGATCATCGCCGGACTGGTGCTCAACACGATCTTCCTCGTTCGCGAAATTCGCCGCAACGAACAACACGACGCCTTTATCAACTCCGTCACGCACGAACTGAAGACGCCCATCGCTTCGATCCGCCTCTACCTCGAAACGCTCCAGACGCGCGCGGTGGACGAAGAGACGCGGCGCGAGTTTTACCGCGTGATGCTGGCCGACAGCGATCGGCTGCTGGGCACGGTCGAGCAAGTCTTGCGCGCCGGGCAGGCCAGCCAGAAGCGCCGGCGCGGAAGGCGCGGGGATGGCACGGAAGTCCTCGTCGATCTCGGCGAACTGGCGCGCGGTTGCGTGGAACTCGCGCGCACGCGCCACCCGCACCTCGCGCCCGCCTCGTTCGACTTCACCGAAAGCTTCAACGGCGATGGGGCGCGCCCGCTGGTGCGCGGCGACGCCGAAGAGCTGCGGGCCGCCGTCTCGAACCTGATCGATAACGCCGTCAAGTATTCGCACGAGGAAGTGTCGATCGCGGTCGAGGTGGCGGCGATTGACGAACGGCGGCTCGCCGTGCGTGTAGGTGACCGCGGCATCGGCATCCCGGCGGCGCAGTTAAAGCGCATCTTCAAACGCTTCTACCGCGTGCCAGGCCGCTTCGTAGCCCGCGTCAAGGGCACCGGGCTGGGGCTGTTCATCGTCGAGGCCATCGTCAAAAAACACGGCGGGCGCGCCTTCGCCGAGAGCGAGGGCGAAGGGCGCGGCAGCACTTTCACGATTCAACTCCCGAGGGCCGGAACCAAACGATGAGCGCGCGCGTGTTAATCGTCGAAGACGAGCGGCATCTGGCCGAAGGGCTGCGCTTCAACCTCGAAGCCGAGGGCTACCGCGTCGAGATCGTCGCCGACGGCGAGGCGGCGCTCGAAAGGGTGTCGGCCGAGGGGACCAATTACGACGTGATCATCCTCGACGTGATGCTGCCCGGCGGGATTGACGGCTTTCAAGTCGCGGCGGAGATGCGGGCCGCGCGGCAGTTCACCCCCGTCCTGATGCTGACGGCGCGCGGGCGGCCCGAGGACGTGCTGCGCGGTTTCGAGTCGGGCGCGGACGACTACCTGCCAAAGCCCTTCGAGCTATCGATTTTGCTGGCGCGGCTGCGCGGGCTGCTCCGCCGCCGCGAGTGGCTGCGCGGGGACCAACAGCCGCAGCAGACGCCGAAGACACCGGCCCCTCATGTCGTCGAGGACGTGTTCGAGTTTGGCGGGAAGGCCATCGACTTCGCCGCGCTCGAACTGCGGGCCGGCGAGCGAGTCGTGCGGCTCACGTTGATGGAGGCCGAACTGCTCCGATACCTTGTGCGCCACGCCGGCCGCCCCATCCCGCGCAAGCAGATGCTCGAAGAGGTCTGGAACCTCCACGAGGACACGGACACGCGCGCGATCGACAACTTCATCGTGCGCCTACGCAAGTACATCGAAGAAGATCCTTCCAACCCGCGCCACTTGCTCACCATCCGCGGCGTCGGCTACCGCTTCGTGCCTGAGCCCTGACGGGCCAGCAATGTCTGTGGTCCGTGGTCAGTAGTCCGTTTGCATCCGCTCGGCAAGCCGCCGCCCTCGCGCGTAAAGCTCAATCCGCGATCATGCAAATACCTGACAACGGACCACTGACCACGGACCACTTCACTTGATCAATCGGGGAATTGTTTGGCGAAAAACTGACCGCCGCCGAAAGAAGCGGGCGGGGTGCGCCGGACGGCCACCGCGGGAATAACCGGACCAGTGTCGGGCGCGGCGTGAGGATGGGACCAATGAGAGAAGGGCGCGCCGTCTCAGCCGCGCGCTCTGACCGAGCCGCTGATCTTTTTGCGCGTCGTCTCGCCGGTCTGGAGGACCGTGAGGCCTTCTTCAACTTCGTCGTGTGGGCGCGGGATGATGTGCGTGGCGACGACCTTACCGACGCGCCCCCCCGCGGCCGCGCCCGCTTCGACCGCCGCGCGCACCGCGCCGACCTCGCCGCGCACGATCGCCGTCACCAGTCCCGCGTCGATCTTCTCGTACCCGACGAGTCGCACGTTCGCCGACTTCACCATCGCGTCCGCTGCCTCGATCATCGCCACGAGACCCATGCACTCGACCATGCCCAGAGCTTCCATGTGTTGCCTTTCAGAAATAGAGATCGATCCTGTCGGTCGCCCAAGTTGAGAACGCTTTCAACGCGCCGCTGTAGTCACCTCATTCGCCGGCCGCGTCCGACGACTTCGACTCGTAGCCGTGCGGGTGGCGCGCCGTCCAGTCCCAAGCCGACTGGACGATCGTTTGCAAGTCCTGCCTCGCGGGTCGCCAGCCGAGTTCGCGCCTGATCTTCTCGGAACTGGCGACGAGCACCGCCGGATCGCCGGCGCGCCGCGGCCCCGTCCGCACGGGGATGTCCCGGCCCGTGGCGGCGCGGGCCGCCTCGATCACTTCACGGACGGTGTAGCCGTCGCCGCCGCAACCCAAATTGTAGATCGCGCTCCGCTCGCCGAGGATGCCGAGCGCGAGGACGTGCGCCCGCGCGAGATCGACGACGTGGATGTAGTCGCGCACGCAGGTGCCGTCGCGCGTCGGGTAGTCTTCGCCGTAGATTTCGACGAACTCGCGGCGGCCGGCGGCGGCCTGAAGGACCAGTGGGATGAGGTGCGTCTCTGGATCGTGAACTTCGCCGCAGCGCTCGGTCGCGCCGGCGGCGTTGAAGTAGCGTAAGGAAGCGTAACGCAAGCCGTAAGCCCGTTCGTGCCAGTGGAGGGCGCGCTCGAAGGCGAGCTTGGTTTCGCCGTAAGGGTTGGTAGGCGCGGTCGGGTCTGTCTCCTCGATCGGCTGCTTCGCCGGCTCGCCGTACACGGCTGCCGTCGAAGAGAAGACGAGGCGCGTCACGTTGGCCTCGCGCATCGCGTCGAGCAGCGCGAGCCCCGCAAGGACGTTGTTGCGGTAATACTTCGCGGGGTTGACGACCGACTCGCCGACGAGCGAATCGGCGGCCATGTGGACCACCGCCTCGATCCCGTGATCGCCGAGCGCGCGCCGCAGCTTCGCGCCGTCCGTCAAGTCCGCCTCGACGAACTCGGCCTCGGGGTGGACCGCTCCGCGATGCCCTTTGTACAAGCTATCATAGACAATCGTCGTGTGGCCGTCGCGGATCAACTCCTCCGTGACCACGCTGCCGATGTACCCTGCCCCGCCCGTCACCAGTACGCGCACTAATTTATTACTCCCTCACCGAATTTATTCAAGAAGAAGTTACTTTGAACGCAATGTTTGAGCAAGGCGTCAGGAGGGACCACAGGGCCTCAGGGAAATTAACCACAGAGGGCACAGAGCACACAGAAGTAAGCAAAACCGGACTTTGATCTTTTAAGCCTCTGTGTGCTCTGGCCCTCTGTGGCAATAACATCTGAAAACGAATAAGTCCCGAAGGGATCACTGATGACGACCCCTTGAACTTCGGCATTAACCTCCCATTGTCTGCGTGACGAGCAGGCCGATGGCGGCTTCCAACGCCGCGTCGTCCGCGCCGACGCCCACCCGCACGCCGCCGTGCAGGGACCAACGCTCGACATGCTCGACCGACTCGCCGAACTGCAAATGGCGGAGCGGCGAGAGCGATTCGACTTCGATGAACGCGCCGGCGGTGAAGACTTCGTTGTTCGAGCCGCAGTCGGGATAGCGCGCGCCTTCCTCGTAACCGAAACGCTTGACGAACAGCGTCTCGCCGACGTGATAGGCAGCCCACCCCTGACGGTTCCCGACGCCGATCTTCTGCGGCTCTTTCCGCCCCTTTTCAGAGCGCACGCTGACGAACTTTCGGCCGAACGTGTAGCGCGGATCGCTCAGGTCCGTGTAATGCCAGAGCGCCAGCGGGCGCGCCGGCAACAGGAAGTCGGGGTGCGGGCCGTAAGGCTCTTGCGGCACAATAGCCACGCCGCCGCCGCGCATAATCGTCAAGGCCCACGCCGAGACTTCGACCTCGACCTCACCCCGATTAGTGATCCGGTGCCGGAGCGTCACGCCGCTGCCCTCCGCGTCGAGTGTGACCGTCAACTCTTTTTGCAGCCCCGTCGCCGCCTCCGCGCGCTGCATCAGGCGGACAGAGTGGCCGTCGCCTTCGTAACTCTCAAGCGGAGCGGAGTCGGGCACGTAGCTCTTCGGCATGTTCTCCGGCGCGACCCACAGCCGGTGACCTCCGTAAGGCTTCCATTCGCCTAATTCGGTTTTAATCACGTCGGCCAGACATTCGCCCAACACGTTCTCGCCGCCCGAAAGCCCATACCACAGCACGCGCGGGCCGAGGTCGGTCGTCACGACGATCTCGGCTCGTCCGTTCGACAGCTTGAGGCAGTTCGGGAAATCAAGGTAGCTGACTGTTTCCATCGGGTGCTCTGTTTCAGGTTTCAAGTTTCAGGTTTCGAGTTTCAAGCGTCTCTTGTCTGATGCGAAGGGTGCAACCTCACGGCCGACGACTGAACCCTGAAACTTGAAATCTTCAGTAAGCGAATGACTGATAGACCTCCGTGTCCGTGTCGTCATCGGGCGACTCGACCACGCGGTTGAAGCGCAGCAGGTGGCGCGCGCGTGGCGAGAGCGTCTCCCAGACGGCGCGGGGGACGCGGATCGAGACTTCGGGGCGAAAGAGCCAGCGGCGACTGTAGCCGATGACGACCATCGGCCGCGGCGTCGTGGTGCGGTTCGGCGTGCCCCGGTGCAGCGCGCGTACGTCGCGGATCATCACGTCGCCGAGTCGCATCACAAGCGGCTCAAGTTCGACCTCGCCCGCCGCGAGTCGGCGCAGCCCCTCTTCTTTCGAGACGAGGTGCGTGCCGCGCGCCACCTCGAACGGGCCGTTCTCCGGTGTCACATCAACCAGCGGAAAGTTGACGGCGATCTGAAAGGGCGGCGTCTCACGACCCCATTCAGGAAAGAGCGGCGGCGCGTCACGGTGGATGTCCTGATAGTCCGAACCGAGCAACGGCGTGTCGGTCGCGAGTTGCGGCATTACCAACTCTCCGCCGACTAGATGCTCGACGATGGCGAGGATGTCGTCGTTCTCGTAAACCTCCGGGTCGGCGAACGGCGCGGTGAACGGCAGCGTCACGTAGTAGCGGCCCGCCCCGCGATTCTGCAAGTGGCCTTCGCGCGCGATGTGCTCTTCGAGCAGCGGCGTGAATGCGTCGCGCCAAGCGTCGAGCTTCGCCGCCGGGATGTGCCCCGGCAGGATGCAAAAGCCGTCCCGCAAAACTTCCTGCGTGAACTGTTCGATCTCTGGTTTGTGGTAACGACCCATCATCACTCAATGCGGAATGATGAATGATGAATGATGAATAAAAGACAGAGGGCGATTGCTTGTATTCATCATTCATCGTTTCGCATTCATCATTTTCCTTTGCTCAGCCGGTTTTGCACCACGACGACCGCCAGCAGGATAATGCCGCGCAACACCAGTTGCCACCACGGGCTGATCTGCCCTTCGAGGTTGAAGATATTAAAGATGACGCCAAGCAAAAGCACGCCGACGAGCGTCGAGAGCGCGCTCCCCTGCCCGCCGGTCAAAAGCGTCCCGCCGACGACCACCGACGCGATGGCGTCCAGTTCCCAGCCGATGCCCGCCACCGGCTGCCCCGCGCCGAGCCGAGCCGCGAGGATGACACCGGCCAGCCCCGCGAGCAACCCGCTCAGCGCGTAGACACCCATCGTCACGCGCCCGACGTTTAAGCCCATCAGCCGCGCCGCCTCTTCATTGTCGCCAATGGAATAGACGTGGCGGCCGAAGCGCGTGTGGTTGAGCACGAGCCAGCCGAGCGCGAAAGCCAGCAGGAGAATCACGACCGGCACGGGTAGGGGACCAATCCACCCGCGCCCCAGCCACGTGAACCCGGCCGACAGCCGCCCGACGCGGACCGACTCTTCGCCCGTCGCCGCCAGCGCCAGTCCACGCGCCGCGATCATCATCGCCAGTGTGACGATGAACGGCTGGATGCGCGCCTTTGAGATGACGACACCGCTCAAGAGCCCGAGCAGCGTCGTCACGCCGACCGCCGCCACAAGCGCCAGCCCCGTACCACGGTCGGCGAGGTTCGCCGCGATGACACCCGCCACCGCCAACAGCGATCCGACCGAGAGATCGATCCCGCCCGTCAGGATGACGAACGTCATCCCGAGCGCGACCAGCCCGAGCATACTGTTCTGCCGGAGCACGTTCAGCAGATTCTCCGGCGTCAGGAACGTCTCGTAGCGGAACGCCGCGAACAGGCACACCAGCAGCAGCGTCACTAATGCCCCCTGCCGCTGGACCAGCGACGCGAGTTTCGCCCGCGCCACGCCCCCGCGCACGCCGCCCGCCCCGTCTATCGTCGTGGTTCCGGCTTGGCTCATACACGTTCTCCTGCTTAAACGTTAGTTTGAGCACCTGTCATGCTCAATTCACCGCGGAGGCGCGGAGGGTCGCCGAAGAATCGCAGAGCGATACGGTTCATTATCTCAATTCTAAACTTAATGAGAATCTCTGCGTAGCTCTGCGTGTCCTCCGCGCCTCCGCGGTTATTTCCTTCAAGCTCACTCGACCAACCCACTTCCGCCAAAAAAACACTCACTCTTTTTCGACACGGCGCGAGGGCGTGATTTTCAAGTAATCGAATTTCGCGCCTGCGCCGCTTGCGACGAGCGCGACGCGCGCGCCCTCGACGTGACTGCCGGCGACCGCGCCGCCCACCTCGCGCCACTCGCGCCCGTTCACGCTCGACGCGAAACGGTACTCTTCGCCGCCCGTCGCCGTCATCCGCAGGAAGACGACGGGCGCGGCCGGCGCGTCCACCGTCGCGACCGTTCGCTCTTTGCCGTCCTCGCGCCGCCACGTGAAAACCTTGCCGCCACCCACGGAAATTCCGACCGCGTTGCCCCGCCAACTATAGGCCGACAAGCCGGCCCGCGCCTCCCGCCCCATCCCCTGCGCGTTGACGAGCGTCGTCGCCACGTAATCGCCCGTCGTGGTTCGCTGCGCGACGACCGCGCCCGTCACGTCGCCCGCCGGCGCGCCCGCTCCCGAATTGAGGAAAAGAAATCCGCCGGGCACAGGCTCGACGCGCGCCGCCTGCGTGCCGAACATCGGCCACTGCCACGGCCCACCCACCAGCGCGGCAGTGAAGCCCTCGAAGAACTCCGTCTCCGCCCGCGGCGCGACGCCGAGCGGCAGCGGCGCGGCGACGCTTGGTCCCCGGCCGGCGTTGATCGTAGGCCAGCCGTCGGCACCCCATGTGATTTCGTCAAGTAACGCTTCGCGGCCGATGTTGAAGGCGTCGCGCCGGTTGCGGTAGGCGTGATAGAGCATGAAGTCGCGGCCATCCGGCGTCGTCACGATGCTGCCGTGGCCGGGACACTGCCATGCGTCGTTCTGATCGAGGATCGGATTCCGCGGGTGCTTCTCCCACGGGCCGAGCAGTTTCCGCGCCCGCGCGACGCCGAGCGCGTAGTCGCAACCGCGCCCGCAGCAGGCGTTGCCCGAATAGAAGTGGTAGAACCACCCACCGCGCCTGACGATGTAAGAGCCCTCGGTGACGTGCCGCTCCCACGGCGCGGTGTTCCGTAAAATTTCCTTACGCTTGCCGACGAGCTTGGTCCCCTCCTCCGAGAGACGCTGCGCGAAGATCGAGGTAGGCTGATCCGGCTCGGCGTCGTTGCCGTCGGCCTTCCAGACGAGGTAAGGCTCGCTACGCTCGTCACGGACGAAGACGGCGTCGATCGAGCCGACGTTTTTCAGTTCGGGGATTTGGCAGACGAGCGGGCCGTGATCGGTGTACGGCCCGTCGGGTTTCGGGGCGGTAGCGACCGCCACACAGAGCGTGCCCGTCTTCTTCGGGCCGTCGTCGCGCCGCGCCGTGTAATAGACGAAGAAGCGACCGCGATCTTCCGTGATCTCCGGCGCCCAGAAATCGCCTTTGGCCCATGCGGGCGGCTGGTCGAAGACCGCGCCGACGACGCGCCAGTTGATCAGATCGCGTGAGTGCAGCAGAGGGAACGAAGGGGACCAGCCGCCCGTCGTCGCCGTCGCCCAGTAGTTTTCGCCGACGCGAATGATGGAAGGATCGGGATAGTCGCCCGCGATGACCGGGTTGGTGTACGTGCCGGGCTGTTGCTGCGCCGGCGCGTTGGACCAGCAGAGTAGAATCAGCAGAGCCTGAAGGATGATGGCTCGCGTCTTTCCCAATTCGATGTTGTCCTGAGATAACATGGAGCCTGATTGTTTAGCAGGTTCTTTCCGTGCGGCTCAGCCGCCTGCTGTGCAGAAAGTCTGCGGCTTCCGGTCAGCTTGCTTGAAATTCAACTGAGGCTACGCCTCAATTTGGCGAGGCGCAGCCTCACCGGAAAAAGATGCTCATGTCGCGGAAAGGCAGAGCCTTTCCGCACATCAGGCGGCCGAAGCCGCAAAAACCTACAAACGCTCCCTGTCACGCCACCTTCGGCCGCTGGATGTAAACCGCGACGAGGATGATTGCCGCCTTGATCACCAGCGCCCACGAAAACTTGATGCCGTTCATGTTGAAGCTCGTGTTGATGACCTGCATGATCAGCGCGCCGACGACCGTACCGATGACGGTCGCGCGCCCGCCCGTGAGCGGCGTGCCACCGACCACCGTCGCCGCGATGGCGTCCAGTTCGATCGTCTCGCCGACCTTCGAGGCGTCGCTCGCGCCGAGCCGCGCCGTGTAGATCAAGCCAGCCAGCCCGGCCAGCAAACCGCTCAACGCATAAACCGCGATCTTCGTCCGGTTAACCTTGACGCCGGCGAGCCGCGCCGCCGCCTCGTTACCGCCGACGGCCGCCACGTACCGACCGAAAGTCGTTGCGCGCATCACGAAGACCGCGAGCGCGACGACCAGAATCATCACGATCACCTGCACCGGGACGCCCGCTACGACGCCCTGCCCGAGAGACGCAAACGTCGGGTTGTCGAACGGGATCAGTTGCCCGCCCCGGCTGATGACCTGCGCGATGCCGCGGCCCGAGATGAGCAGCGCCAGCGTGACGATGATCGGCTGGATGCGGAAGCCGGCGATGACGGCCCCGTTGAACGCGCCGATGGCGAGCGCGACGAGCAGCGCGAGGGCGACGGCCACCCCGACGCCGCGATCGAGCGACGTGGCCGCGACGGCCGACGCGATCGCCATCACCGATCCGACCGAGAGATCGATGCCGCCGGTGGCGATGACCAGCGTCATCCCGACCGAGACGAGCATCGTCGGGGCCACTTGCACGAGGATGTTGCGGAGGTTGTCGGGCGAGACGAAGTTCGGCGTGAAGATCGCGTTAACGACGACGAGCAACAGCAACGCGGCCGCCGCCCCGTAAGTCGGGGCATAGTCGGCCAGACCCGCCCGCCTATTCGCCGCCAACACCGAGGGATTCGGCTGCGATGCGTCCGTCATAATTATCGTTCCCTCCGCCGCTAGACGTACTCACTTGACCGATCGCTGGGAGCGCAGGCTATTCAGTTGATAGTGATGTGCTCGCGGCTCCGGCCGCCTGATGTGCGGTGAGGCTCCCGCCTCACCGTAAGTGCCACTTTGTTTTTCCGGGGCTATGCCCCAGCGCGGGGCGGAGCCCCGAAAGTTGAGGGATGGTACGCGGAAGGGCTCCGCCCTTCCGCACATCAGGCGGCCGGAGCCGCAAAAGGCTCTCCGTTGATTTGGGTAGAAACCAATGCCAGCGCTCCCAGCAATTAGACATTCTTATTTCTTCGCGTCGTTAGCCGACGTATCTTCGTGCTTTAATCCACTGCTTTCCGCGCCGCCCTCGGCCATCGCGTGGATGATGCCGTCCTGCGAAATCTCCGCGCCGCGCAACTCGGCGACGCACTCGCCGTCGCGCATCACGAGGACGCGCGAACTGCCCTCGACCAGTTCTTCCAACTCCGAAGAAATCATCAGCACGCCCAAGCCCGACTGGGCCAACTCGTTGACGAGCGCCTGAATCTCGCCCTTCGCGCCGATGTCGATGCCGCGCGTCGGTTCGTCGAGGATCAGAAACTTCGGGTTCTTGCACAGCCAGCGCGCGAGCAAGACCTTCTGCTGATTACCGCCCGACAACTCGCGAATCTTCTGGTCGGCGTTAGCCGCCTTGATGCCGAGGCGCTTCATGTAGCGCTCGACGATCTCAGACTGCTTTGCCCGCGAGACGATCCCTAAGCTGCTCAGCGCGGGCAACGCGGCGAGCGTCAGGTTTTCGCGCACCGACAATTCGGGGATGATGCCCTCGGCCTTGCGGTCTTCGGTGAGGAAGGCAAGCCCCGCATTGTTCGCGTCGTTCGGCGTCCGCAGGGAAAGCTGCCGGCCCTCCAAGTAAACTTGCCCCGCGTCAACGCGATCCGCGCCGAAGATGGCGCGCGCCGTCTCGGTGCGGCCCGAGCCGAGCAGGCCCGCCA
>JBOGOY010000055.1:0-10664 GCA_050748185.1 Pyrinomonadaceae bacterium | reverse complement strand
TCCATCATCAGCACCGCGCACCGGATGCGACACCGAACAAGATGCGCGACGATCTCATCGGTCAAGCCCGTCGTCCCGTAGGTGGGCATGACTGACCGCAAGCCGATAGACCACAGCGCCGCCGCGTCTATCACGCTCTCCGTGATGATGACTTCTTCGGCGTTCCTTGCTCCTTGCGGGTTGAAGATGCCGCGCCGCTCGCCGGGCAAGTACAGATGCTGTCGCCCTTCGATGCTCCGTCCGTAGAGGTTGACGACGCGCCCACTCTCGGCGGCGACAAGTGGAAAGACGATGCAGCCGCGCATTAGCTCACGCCCCGAACCCGTCAACTCTGCGAAGGGCTTGCTTGCCTGCGGCTGGCAACATCTCTAACAGCGTGCCGTCCACATAGCCGATGCGGAACGTCTGCGCGATCTCCGGCGCGACTAGCCCGCGCGAGCGCAAGTAGTCTTGCGCTTGAGGCGTCTCTAACAGCCTGCGGTGATAGTGCGCCGTCGCTCGTTCGAGCCAGTCGAGTTCTTCGGGCTGCGCCGGCGCTGTCGGCTCGGCTGCCTCTCCGCCCAAGCGTTTATGTGCTTCGCGGAAGTCAACGGCATCGGCGCGCATGACGAAGCGGTAGATGTCGCCGCCCGCATTGCACGCGCCTAAGCAGTTCCAGAGTCGTTTCGTTGGGTCAACGATGAAGGAGGGTTCGTGGTCGTCGTGGAAGGGGCACAAGCCGACGAGTTGCTTGCCACGCTTCTTTAAGGCGATGCCGCGCGCACGGACGAAAGAGGCGAGGTCATGCTGCCGCTTCACGCGCTCGATCTCGGCTTTGTCGATCAACATCCGGTCTCCGTCAAAAAAGGCTGTCAAGCGGAAAGTTTTACCGCACATCAGAACGTGATACGCACAACGAACGCGCACTATGTAGCGTATATGATGTGTCGCTGTCAAGCCGCTCTTGAAGGTTGTGCTAGACTCTGCGGCTTGAGAGGTGAAGAAAATGCCAAAGAAAGCTGCTAAACAAGCGGGGACGGGGAAGGCTTCGGACTTCGCGCACCGAGTTGCAGAGGCGCGGCGGGCGTGCGGTCTGACGCAAAGCGACCTAGCTGATAAGGCGGGCGTGCATATCTCACACATCCAGCGCATCGAAGCCGGCACGTCACAGCCGACCGTGGACGTGCTCAAGCGCGTGGCGGAAGCACTGGGCGTTTCCATTGACCATCTGGTGCTGGATCGCGCCAGCGAAGTCGCTGCCGCGAGACTCACCGACCGTGAGTTAGTCGAACAGTTCGCCGCCATTGAAGGTTTTAACGACACCGACAAGCAAGCCATCAAGACCGTGCTCGCGGCGATGATCGTCAAGCAGCGCGTCGAAGCGGCGGTGCGGTAGGGAGGAAGAGTGATGTCGAAGAATGTGCAGTACGTGACCGATGCCGCAGGGCAGAAGACAGCGGTGATTTTGCCGCTCGATGAGTACGAGGAGTTGATCGAAGACCTGCACTTGGGGCGCGTCGCCCGCGAGAGTAAAGATGAGGAGCGCCGCCCCTTCGCCGAAGTGGTCGAGGAGATGCGCCAAGCCGGGGAGATCGATGTATAAGGTCGAGATCACGTCGCGCGCTGAACGCGAGTTGCGCCGCCTTGACCGGCAGGTCAAGAACCGCCTCACGCAGGCGATCATGGCGCTCGCGGATGAGCCGCGCCCGGCGGGGTGTCTGCGGGTGCGAAGCGAGCCGGGCGTGTGGCGCGTCCGGGTCGGCGACTGGCGCGTCGGCTACCGCGTGGACGACGCGGCGCAGGAAGTTGTTGTCATCCGCGTCGGACATCGCAGCGAGTTCTACGATTAGCTCATGCCCGCGCCAGCCCCATACGAGGGGGCGTCCGCGAGCGAGCGGTGCGAGGAACGAGCGCGCGAGCGATGCGGGGCGCTGGGGGTGGGTCTGTAGATGCGGGGCGGACGATAATGCGGATTATGTGCGGCGGCGCTTTTCAGCCGCCGGGCTGCCGGACACATAATTTCCGATTATCGCTGCCGACTCTCCGAACTTCTTTAACATCCGGTGGCGAGTCGGTGAGATGAAAGCGAGTTGGGTATCTATTGATCGTTCTTCACTTTTCAGAGGGCAAGCTTGTTGCGTAAAAGTAAACGCTATGCTGAGGCTCAAGACCTGAGATGATGTCCTCTGATTCTTCCCATCCGTAGTTGAATGCAACTTTGATGGCTAGATTTTCCGCGAGATGCTCGCGCGGTATGCTGAACATGATTGATTTACCGGGCGGTAATCTATTGACCGCACAAAGATGTGCTGATCCATACCCTGTAGGTAGCTCCGGCTTTTCTTTCTTGTCTAGGGTTTCTTTCTCTGAAGGAAGAGAATAAGAGCCACCACTCTTTTCAAAAGGTACTTCCTCTACGTCATAGTAAATCCCGACTTCGCCGTACTCCTCAGACACACCAAAGCCACAGAAGGAGATGCCCCATCGAGTGTTATTATGCAGGCGCAGCCAGATTCCTTTATCACTTTCTCCGGCTTCAAGAGGCTTCCGCTTTCCGTTACGCTCAAAAGTTATAAATACACTCGGTTTGTCTTTTACTAAGCGCACGGAACCTGCTTGTCGCATTTTTTTATTCTGAGACTGGATATAACCAAACGGCAGCAAACTGACTAGGACAAGGAAGCCAATGATAACAACTTTCATCTTCTTCTCCTTCTGCTCGGAGCTGGAAAGTAAGTTCTTTTAGTGCTATTTGGCGTTAGCTCGTAAAGTCCTCCCTGTTTTTTACGGATTGCCAAGAACTCATTAATGGCTTTATCTCTAGTTTTGTCTACTTCTTTCCACCCAGAGTTCCATAGCTCCACTTGCTGCGGAGGAGCCTTTTTCGTCCCGTTTGAGAGGACATAAAAATTTCCTTGCGCGTATTGCGCCTCCCCTAGAAGCGCTTGAACGAAGAGACCATCATATTCCACTTGATAGTCAGTTAAGGTTTTACCTGTTGCAAGGAAGTCTTTGTAGTCAGCACCGTGTGAACCTTCGTGCCCAACCAACGTTTGGAATCCGTCGGACTCAAACTGCTTTGGGTTAAAGGCTACTGTAATAGTTTTGCCATCGAGAGTTGTCTGACCTGCGCCAACTTTGTTGGAAGCAGTGACTACAACTCCATTTTCTTTGCCGGGTTCACCATAAACATTCACGGCTCTTTCAGCTTTCTTGTACTGAGTCGAGTCTTTGCCGTATTTCGCCTCGATTTTCTTCAAGTTGTCTTGCGCTTGTTTCAAGGCAGCCTCAAATTGTTTCTTCTGCCCATCCGTAACGTTTTTGCCATAGACAAACAGGCCGAGGGGGTCTGTGTACAGTAGCGGATTATTGAGCACGTATGAGTAGCGATTCCATGTCTGTGGGTCTTCAATTTCACCAGATGAAAGAAGCGGGTCAGGTGAAGTAAAGCGCCCCATCATTGAGCCATAGTAACGGGCTTGCATAAAGTCCAGCCCTGTTTCGCCGTCGCGCTCACTGCCTGCAAATTTTTGCCTGACATTATCAGCAACATAGCCTTGCCCGGTCGTGCGTCCCCCCACCCCCGCGCCAACTTCTTCCCCGAAGGGTAAATAGTCGTGTCGCTTGATACCAGACAGACTCCCCGTCTTATCCGCCACCATCCGCGGCGTCCCCAAGTGGTCCCCCGTTAGCCAGAAGGTCTCGCGGTAGAGCGCCCCCGCGAGATAAATGTACTCTCCGCCGTTGATAAAGCCATCCAAGACCGCCGGCCGGCCCGAAGTCGCCGCGGCGTTCGTCCACGCATCCCACCCGCCGCTGTCAGGCGACCGCTGCAAGAGGCCGAGGTACAAGTCCATCACATAGTCGCGGTTTGTCCGGTTGCGCCCGGCGGACTCGGCCGAGTTGACCACCTCACGCCCGATCACTTGCGCCGCCGCGACGACTTGATTCCGCCCCTCACTCGCCGCCGTGTTCAGCCGCCCCATCTTGTCGTTGAGTTCTGTCGAAGTGGCGTCGCGCCCCAAGAGGCCGAGGTACAGCTTCGCCACGAACAGATAGGTTCGCTGCTCGTCAGTCGGATGCAGGCCGTAGATTCTTCCGACCAGCCCGGAGAATTCGCCGCTGTAGGCGAAGCCGTCGCGGGCCGCCGCCCGTCCGCTCGTCTGCACCACGTTGACCCACGCCTGATGGCCCCCCGAGTCGGCAGCACGCTGCGGATAAGTCCAGTAGAGATCAGACACGTACTGCTCGTTGGTGCGGTTGCGCCCGGCGTACTCTGCCGAGTTGAAGAGCGCGCTCGCGAGATTCTGTGCCGAGGTAAGTAATGCCATTTGCCCCTGCGCTCCGGCATTCATTAACTCGGCCAGTTTTTGCTGCTGCTCGGTGGCATTCGGGCTGCGGCCCAGAGCGCCGAGGTACAGCTTATGCAGGAACTTGAAGAGCCGCTCGTCGTCGCCGCTCGTCCCCGTAAAGAGCAACTGTCCGGAGCGATAGCCATATTCCTTGTATGGCATGAAGGTCGCTGCTCCGGCCAAATATTCGGCCAGCAGTTCGCCATCTATTCCGTACACCTGCCACCACTCTTGCCCCCATGCGGTGCGGCGCACGCGGCGGCCGTCGGCGTCGTAAACATAGGAGCTTGAGTACCCGACATTATCCGCAGCCACGACGATGCGGTTCTCGGCGTCGTAAGTGCGCCCGCCCGCGCCGGTGTAAGAGTCAAAGGTGAGGTTGCCGGCCGGATCGTAGTTCATCACCTGCCCGCTGCCTGCCGGCGCGTGCAGCCGATTCGTCGCACGGTCCACCGCGAACTGTGTCTCGGCCACGCCCCACGTCTGCCCGGCGTTGATCTCGCGATTGCCGTAGCGGTCGTAGTCGTACACTTGCGCCCACTGCTGTGCGCCCGCGGCGCTGTATTCGTCAGCCTGCTTCAGGCGGTTGAGCGCGTCATAGTAGTAGTTTTGATACCGCAGCGTGTAACTGCTCGCGTGATCGTCGTGCGGCACGTAATTGTGCGTTCGCAGCACGTTGCCGTTGTTGTCAGGGCCGGGGTTCGGGCTCCACGCATAGTTGCCCGTGTAATAAGCTTGCAGACAACCGCGGTTCCAGTTCCACTCATCGTTGACGCTGCTCAGGCGCACGTCGTAAAGCTGCCCGCGAACGTTGTAGTGCAACTTATGATAGAGCGGCGTCTGCGTGCCGTACTGCTCGCGCGTCATTCGCCCGGCGGCGTCGTAGGCGAAGCCCGTCGAGTAAGTGCGCGGCACGCCGTCGCCGAGGTTGCCGCTCAAGTGCGCGATGCGCCCGGCGGTGTCATAGGAATAATCAACGGTGTGACCGGACGGGTACTTTTGCCACTTCACTCCGCCAGCAAGGTTGTAGCGGCGCTCAGTGGCGTAGGCGGCGCTCCACCCGCTGGCGGTCTTGAACTGCTGGCGCTGCTTCAACGGACGGCCGAGCGCGTCGTAACTCTCGTAAGTCACGAGCGCGCCTTTCGTCGTGGCATCCCCGCTGACAGTTTCGGTCTGCCACAGGCGGCCCAGACTGTAAGGCGCAGAATTAACCGGATCGCCATCGTAGCGGCGGACGACTTGGGGAGTCCCATCCGAATATTGCACGCGCGTGTTGCGCGAGAGCGGATCGTAAGTGTAGGTGGTCGTTACGCCACGCGCGTCAAGGCGCGTCAGCAGATTGCCGCCGGCGTCGTAGGTGTAAACAATGGTTCCGCTTTCGGGGTTGGTGGCCGAGACGAGGCTGGAGAGGCTGCTGTAAGTGAACGTGCGCGTCTGTATTCCTTGCTGCACCTGCGTCAGGTTCGACAGCGTGTCGTAAACGTAAGAGGTAGGTTGGAGAGGCGCAAAGACGCTGCCAAGTTGGCCGCTGCCGGCGTCCGGTTCGTCCACGCGCACGAGCCGACCGAAACCGTCTGACACACTGCGGCGCGTCTTTCCCGCTTGATCCGTGACGGTCACGGAATTCGCGTCGTAGGCAGTTGTCACGGTCCCGGCGCTCGCCGCATTGGTCCCCCAAGGAGCGGGCAACCCGGCCCCGGCGAAGGTTTGCACTTCGACGATGCGCCCGCTGTTGTCCGCCCTAGTCCGCGTCCAGCCCATCGTCGGCTCGACAGCAGCGGCGGCGGCGGTCGCGGCGCGGTACGGGTGCGAGATCAGTGTATAACTGTTTGGGCCGCTAGACAGGTGACGACTCTGCACCTTGACGCCTTTCGTCTCGTCCGACGCGTCTTCCGCGGCCGCGTTCTCTAACTGCCGACTCAGACGCAGTCGCCCCAACTGATCGTAGTGCTGAACAGAGACCAGTTTGCCGTCGCCCGGCCAATTGAGGTCTGAGCGCACGATGACGCGGCGCTGCGCGTCCGAGTAACTGGTCGCGGTCTGCGTCTCGTCCGGCGTCCCATCGGCCGCCTCTGCGAGCAGGGGCCGGCCGAGGGCGTCGTAAGTCACTCGCGTTACCACTCCGTCCGGGCCGGTTGTTCGGATCGCGAGCCCCGTCCAGAAGTCGTACTCCGCTCGCATCGTGCGTTGCAGCGACGTGTTGAGCGCGACGGTTGTTTCCGTCGGGTATAAGCCGGCGACGCCGTACACCGCGCCATACACGAGTTGAATCTGCGTTCCGCGCGCGTCGGTCGAGAAAGTCAGATTGCCGTAAGCGTCATATTGGCGCGTCGCAGAGATCGAGTTTGCTGCCGAGAGGGGACGGCTGTAACCGCCCCGACTAGAATCCCAACTCCGCTGCTCAATTAAATTGCCGGTCGTGCCGGCATCGTCGTAAGTGAATTCAGCGCGCGAAAGGACGCGCACGCCGTCGCTGACCTCGGATGACTTGAGGGCTGTCCGTAGCGGCGGTGAATCGAGTCGGTAATAAGCGTTTGAGTTGATCGTCGTCGTGTCTTCGGCGTCGGGCGTCGGGAAGTGATATTCATGCCTTGTCACGCGCTTGGGCGGGGCGCTCGCGGGAAATCCCATGACCCGGCCGGCTCCGTCGCGTGTGATCTCGGCGTAAGGCATCCAGTCGTATTCTTTGATAATTGTGACGTTGCCGTTCTTGTCGTAGGTGTAATCTTTAACCGCCGTTTTGACGTAGTTGCCCGCCGCGTCTCTCAAGGAGGTGAATTCAGTTTTGACGTATGGGTTAATCACCTGCCCCGCCATCCCGTCCGAACGGTTCTGCCGCCAGAGGCGTTCGACCACTAATCCATCGGGTCGCACGGTCTTCAGCGATCGTCCGGACGAGGGGCTGTTCGGGTCCGTGCCGGTAACTTCCTGCGTGATGCCGCCGTCAGGTCCGTTGACGGCGCTGATACGTGCGTTGAGAGTGCCGCCTCCGCTATAAGTCCACGTATCGGTGATGCAGTTTTCAAGTTGGGCGTCACAGGGCGTGTTGGAGATTGGTCCCGCTAGATTGTATTCCGGGCGGTACGTCAGCGCCTTGCGGGTTGGCTTGTTATTGAGGACATTTTTCCACTTCAGGATGGCTGCGCCGGGCGTGGCGCTTTGTCCGTCAAGCGCCCAGTCATACATCACCCTCGCGCCGGAAGGCAGCGTGACGGCGCTCAACTCGCCCCAACCGTATGAAGTGATCGCCGTATCCCCGACGTAGTCGCCGGCGTTGTACTCGAAATGATAAGTGAGGCCGCCCGCTTGCTCGGGCAGCGTGATCCGTTCGACCACGAGCGGCGTCGTGATCCATTGCGTCAGGTAACTGTTTCCTCTGCCGATGCCACCACCTTCCGCTGTGGTGAAGTAGTGTTTGTAAACGTAGATCTGCTTCCAGCGCACTATCCAACGAAGCTGTTCGCCCCCGATGCCCTGCGCGTAGATGTAATCTTGTCGAGTCGCCCTGCCGGTCGCGGGATCGTACTGACTGTCTTTCTCAATGATAATGGAGCGGCCTAACTCATCGGAGATCTTAGTGGCCGGGTGGTTGTTGTGGCTGATGTCCAACGTGTCGAGGTAATGGCCGTTCCGATCGTACATTCGTTGCGGCTCGCCCGCACCGCCCGACACGCGCCGGCCGTCCGCGAAATAGAGCGTCCACGGGTTGTAGCGCCCCGAACGGTCGCCGTCATTGGTGTGCTGGACCACGAGCTTCGTATAACTGCCGTCCGTGCTGTAGTAGATCATCGGGTTAACCGTCGCCAGCACCTGTCCTTGCGTGCAGCCGGGCTCCTCGCCGATGGTCAGGTAATTGACGTTGTAGAGCCAGCCGTTGGCGCTGATGTTGAAGAAGCCGTCGCTGAACAGATCGGCGTGGCCGTAGGGGCGAAACTCCCGTGCGCCGCCGTCCGGGTAGATGACCTGCATTTTCCAAAGGTAGGCGTTCTTCTGGTAGTTGTAAGCGCCGGTCGCGGACGATCAGCGCGGTCCCGGCTCTTCGTCAAGCCGGCTGACGAGTCTCATCTCGTAGCCGACTGGAAGGTCGTAGCGCCAGCCGCCTTCGTCGCTCTCGTTCAGGTGCGTGAGGTTTTCGATCGTGAGGTTTTGCTGCACCTCTTCGACGTGGCTATCGTAGAGCTTGCTGTTATAGGTCAGGCCGAGACGAAAGCCGGTGCTGCCACCACGCCCGGCGGGTAAGGCGCCGAGCGGGACGTGCAGGGTGAGGTTGCCGTTAGCCATGCTGATGCTCTCAATGTCCGACAGGGCGTAGGAGTTGCCCGGATGGAATCCGCGCTGCGGGTGCCGCTCGTCCTCCTGCGCCGACGCGAGCGGACAGACGCACGCCAGCAGAAGGACGAAAGCCGTGATCGCGTGCAGCCGGTTGACGAAGCGGCGGGCCGTGGTCGGGGACGTGGGGCGGGCGGTCTGAAGCATCTGGATCGCGGGCATGGCTTCACTCCTGAAAAGAAGATTGAAACTCTGCCGCGCGGTGCGCTAAGATGCGGGCCGTTCGGAGCGATACATCTTTTGGCGCGACACGCGGCAGATGAAGTGTCGTTCAACGGCCCTGTGGTCACTTGCCGGTGGCCACAGGGTTTTCGTTTGGCGACGGATGCCCGAACGCAAATCCGCGTGACTTGCTTGCGGGCCGGTAAAGATGCCGACGAGGTGTTGTGAACGAAGTGTGAGTGTTCGGGCTTTCTCGCGCGGGCGCTGGGTGTGGAACGCCGGCGCTGAAAGAGTGACAGTTAAATAATCAAACGATGACTGCCGTTAATGGGCGCACACCTTATACCCGACTCTTGCCGGTGTCAACAGTTTTTTTGGGTGCGTTTATTTCTTAATTGGCAACGGCGCGTCTAAAAGCTTAGGGTGAGGCCGGACGTGGTGTTGGCATGCCGCCGGGGCGATACAGGATTTAACCGTAGAGGACAGAGAGCAAAGCCGCCGCGGGCGCGAAGAGGCATTGGTCCCCTCCGCGTCCGCTGCGGCTTAGCTTCGCGCTCTTTGCGGTTGAGCTGAAGTGTTGTCCGGCTCATGCCGCGTTTGTCTCACGCCGCCCGTCAGCGGTTCTCGCCCGCCGCGTTATCCCGCTTCGCCTCTTCGCCTTTTTTCTGCGGCATAAAGTAGCCGGCGCGCGATTTGACTTCGAGCTTGCGCTCTTTGCCTTTGGCGTCGCGCGCGCCGCGCACGCGGACTTCGAGCGAGTGGAGGCGGCCGTCGTTTGTTTCGCTTTCGGCGAGCGCGAAGCCGAGGCTGTAGCGGGCGTTGAGGTTGCCGATGATCTTCTGGAGGCCGGAAGCGTAGTCGGCGGGGCGGCGCACGCGCAAACTTTCGCCGCCCGACTGCTTGGCGAGGCGCTGGGCGCTGCCCGCGATGCTCAGGCCGACCCAGTTGCCGATGGGTTTGGCAATCGGCATCAGCAGCCTAAAGCCGAACTTCATGTCGGTGACCAGCGCGTTGAAGATCAGGTTCGAGCGCGTCAGTTTCGACTCGACGTAATCGCGCTCGGCGTAGAAGATCGGTACGATGCCGTCGGTGATGTAGACGAGCGCGCCCTGCGAGTTGGGCCGCTCTTTCGCCAGCAGGCGTGCGATGTCGCGCGTCACGACGGGCAACTCAGAAGCGCCGGTGTTGTCAATCGTCTCCGAGCCGTCCTTGTTGAGGCGGCGGACGAGCAGCGTGCCATCCGGCTTCATCATGCGCGTCGCCCGCTGGCCCTTGCTGTCCACAAATTCTTCGACCTCGTCCTCCACCTCCTCCGCCGCCGCTGGCTCACCTCGCCGCGCCGGCTCTTGCCGCTCGGCTTCGGGCTTAGCGGGATCAAGAGTGTCGGTCGTCAAAACCTCCGGCTCCGCTTCGCGCGAGTCGCGGCTTTTCTCGGAATCATCGGCGACGAGCGTCGGGATTGTAGAGAGCGCGGTCGTTACCTGCGCGCGCTGGCGCGTCAGGCGTACCAGCCACTCGCGGTCGTTGTTCGCTCCCGCGGCGTTCAACACGACGACGGCCACTTCGTCCTCGGGCCGGAGCTTCGTCAGTTCCGCGGCCATCGCTGCGAGGATGTCGGCGCGGCGCATGTAGCGCCCCGCGCCGTGTCGTTGCAGATCGAAAATCAATACGAGGGCCAGCGGTTTTCGCCCTTGGTCCCCTTCGCGCGCGAAATAGGTGACGTCGCGCCGCCGCCCGTCGGCGAGCACCTCGAAGTTTTCCGGTTTCAGATCGTTCACCGCCGACTTCGTCTTCTTGTCTTTCACCAAAGCGTCGAGGAAGACGACGCGCGTGTCCACACGC